>CALAJG010000179.1 GCA_937923375.1 uncultured Leucothrix sp. | reverse complement strand
ACGAAGTCTATATCTGTGGTGGTGGTGGGAAAAATACAGCTTTAATTCAAAGACTTAGCGAATCACTAGAACCCGCAACTGTCAAAAAAACAGATGCTTTAGGGGTATCTGCGGATTGGGTAGAATCCATCGCTTTCGCATGGCTTGCCAGGCAAAACGTACTGGGCTTGCCGGGAAACCTTCCTTCTGCAACAGGCGCTTCCAGCCCTCGTGTGCTTGGCGCTCTCTACCCTGCTTAGCCTAAACACACCTGAATGTTATCAATTAAACGCACCTTTCCTAGGTACGCTGCTGCCAGTATCACCAAATTGCGGTCAGCCTTGCTAGCCGTTTGCAAAGTGCGAGCGTTACATACAAGTATATAGTCGGGTCTAAAGCCTAACTCCGTGAGATCCTTTATCACTTCATTTTGAGCGTTCACATAGTCATCAAAGTGACCTTCAACTACCCTCTTCTCAAGCTTCTTCAAAGCCTTATAGATTTCCGGTGCCAGCTTTCGCTGCTCAGATGATAGGCGACTATTGCGCGAGCTCATGGCCAAACCGTCATCTTCACGAATCGTCGGTGCCCCGATGATTTCGATCGGCATATCGAGGTCAGCAACCATTTGCCGAATCAGAGACAGCTGTTGAAAATCTTTTTGGCCAAATATGGCAAGATCTGGCGATACGATATTAAACAGCTTACAAACGACCGTCGCCACTCCTAAAAAATGCCCTGGTCTTGCAGCACCCTCATGCAAATTGCTAACTTTTGGCACATCAACTTCAGTGACTAACCCCCCATGCGGGTACATTTCCTTAGGTTCAGGACAAAAAACTACATCTACACCAGCTTTCTCAAGCTTAGAAAGGTCTTCCTCCATCGTTCTGGGGTACGCTTTCAGATCGTCTGCTTTATCAAACTGCGTTGGATTAACAAAAATTGAAACAACTGTGCAATCAGACCTTGTAGAAGCTTTAGTCACCAAATCCAGGTGACCCGAGTGAAGATTCCCCATAGTTGGCACCAAACCTACACAACGATTAGTATTTTTATAAGTTTTAATAGTGTCGCGTAATTCTGTAATGGTTTTGATGACTCGCATCAGGCACTCTCTTTCTTTACTAGTTTCTAGATTTACTGGCTTTGTAACAGCTGTAACGTATCAGCAGGAACCTCACGTAAACAATCTATTAGCATTTTACCATCCGGAAGCTTCAAGTCTGGAGCGATCTCAAACAAAGGATGTAGTACAAACTCACGCTGTTTCATCCAAGGATGGGGAACCGTCAAGCGCTCGGTTTCAATTTGATGATTACCGTATAACAAAATGTCCAAATCCAGAGTTCGTGCAGACCATTGATCGCCGAGACGGACACGGCCATGATTATTTTCTATTGCCTGCAGCACGTCTAGCAATGCTTCTGCCCCTAAGCTGATGGTAAATGTCGCCACTGCATTCAGATAGTCAGGTTGATCCTGAGGCCCATGTGGCTTGCTTTGATAATATGACGAGATCTGAAATTGCTCTGAGTCAGGAATGGCTTTTAGAGCCTGTACCGCAGAATGCAGAATGTCTTTCGATTCACCTAAGTTACTACCCAACCCAATGTAACAACGCTCGCGCGCGACTTCAGATATCATTGAGCAGGGCCATTATTTTTTCGCCGCTTATTTCTACGTCGTTTCTTTTTGACATGCGGAATCGCTTTACACATGTCAACCTGACGTTCTTCAGTGGCTTTTTGAAACTCTTCCCACCACGCTGCATCTGCTTGTAGAGCAACATCCTCTTCAGCAATTGAACGCAAGCACAGAAAATCGAAGGCTGCACGAAACCGCCTGTTATCAACGAATAGTCGAGCGCGGCGGCAGTTTTTTTGATTGAATCGGGACTGCAGCAGCCATATCTCACGTGTCACATTGCTAAATCGCCGAGGTACCGCCGTAAAACGTACTTGATCACTTAAGACATCGTTCGCTGCATGCTGCATTGCCTGCGGGTCAGGGAAAGACTGTTCACGATAAGACGCTTCCAGCTGTTTCATTGGAAGCCAAAGCATAACCGCGAATAAAAAAGCTGGTGTAACAGACATACCATCATTAATGCGGTTGTCGGTATTGACCAAGGCATCATTAATCAAGGCGAGGAAATGACCGGATTCATCTGCTTGCAACGCCTCCTCAGTCGCTGGAAACAGGCTGTGAAACAAACGATATTCGCGCAGTAACTCAAGCACTGAGCCTGCCTGCCCACTGTGAAACATTTTCAATGCTTCGTCAAACAATCGCGCGGGTGCGATGTTTTCTAACAGCGGTGCCAATTCACGAATTGGCGATTCACTGTCAGTTTCTATGTTAAGTCCTAACTTCGCCGAAAAACGCATTGCACGCAGCATTCTTACGGGATCTTCTCGATAACGTGCCACCGGATCACCAATCATGCGTAATTGACGTTTCTCAAGATCCTCCATACCACCTGTAAAGTCCAAAATTTCATCAGTATGGACGTTGTAAAACAGTGCATTGATGGCAAAATCACGGCGGACTGCATCCTCTTCAATTGTGCCATAGACATTATCATGTAAGATGCGACCATCCTGACCTACCTGGCCACGGTCAGAATTATCATGCGGCGCGCGGAAGGTTGCGACTTCATAATATTCACGGCCAAAGTGCACGTGTGCCAGTCGAAAACGTCGGCCGATTATGCGCGTGCTTGGAAGAACCGCTTTGATCTGTTCGGGGTGTGCATTAGTGGCGATATCAAAATCTTTTGGCTCGACATTCAGCAATAGATCACGGACGCAGCCACCGACCAGATAGGCTTCGTAGTCAGCATCGTGCAAGGCATTCAAAATAATAAGTGCTTTTGAGTTTATCCGTTTGGTCGATACTCCAAGCTTTGAAGCTGACAGAATCAGAGGGGGCCGTTTGTTATCCTTCAATGTTATTTTTTCCCTGAAATCACGTTATCTTCAACAGTTAAGCCTAATGCGGCGGATAATAACACAAATTTAAGCAATGATACTCTTTGCCATCACTAATGCGTCCTCACGTCCCCGAACCGCTGGATAGTAGTTTTTACGAACACCAATTTCATTGAACCCCTCTGACTGATACAGGCTCAACGCGGCAACATTGGAAGGCCTGACTTCGAGAAAACACATCGTTGCTTCGTATTCGTTAACAGCTAAATCAAAGGCTCGTTGTAACACGGTTCTGCCCCAACCCTGCCCTTGTAAATCGGGATGAACGCACAAGTTAAGAATATGCATTTCACCAGCAACGACAGAAAGAAAGAGGTAACCGCTGATAGCACCATCAACCTCAAAAACCCAACCATGATAGTGACTTGCCCGCAGGCAATCACGCATTACCCGCTCATCCCAAGGGTGTGGATAGGATGCTGTCTCAACGAGCATCACAGTGCCAATATCTGCTTCCAACATAGGACGCAAGTTAGCTTCAACCGAAATGTCTGATAAAACACTAGCCATTGCTTGATAGGTGTTCCTTTATAAGCCGCAAATCTTGCCAAACAAGGGCTTTGAGGCGCGGCTGCTCAAGTAAATAAGCGGGGTGATAAGTTACTATGAATTGAGCGGTTATATCCTGTAGCTGATGCCGTTTTTGCCGCAATTGAGCCATCGGCTGATCCTTTCCTAGTACTTGCTGCGCGGTACTCCTACCCATTAACAATACCAGCTGCGGTTGCAGCAATTTTATTTGTTGTGTCAGGTAGGATAAACAGCTAGCCGCTTGATTAGGTTTAGGCGAATTATCAAGTGGCGTGCGGCATTTTAACAAGTTTGTGAAGTACACATTGTCTGATCCAATCTCTAGATGACTCAATAAGTTGTCGAGCAACTCACCCGTTTCTCCGGCAAATGGTTGCTTTTGCTGCTCATCCAACAAGCGCGGGATATCACCAACAAGCATCAGGCTTGGCTCTTTGCTACCACAACCAAATACGGGGTGCTGCCTTTTTTCATGAAGGTCACAAGCGGTACAGCCATCAACTGCTTTTTCTAGTGCGAACCAGTCGACACCCTCAAAATCTCTGGCAATAATTTTTAGCTCAGTTTCAGTATCAACATCAAGGCTGACCGCAAGTTCAGCAATTTTTCTTGTAGGTGATTGCTGCAGATTTTTAATTAGCTCATCGGCAGCATGCAACCCTTTTTTAGGTTTGACTACTGAGATGGGTTGTTCAGGTAGACGTTCAGGCAAATCACCTTCAACAAGGTCTGTACCGACAGTATGCTCAACAGATAATACATTGTCTTCAGGCATTGGCAAATTACGAGAAATCCAAACAGGGACTCCCATTGCGCTAAGGTAATCTAGTTGTTGTTGGTTAATCGCCAAAAAAACTCCGGGCAAGATTTATTACTTGTCGCTGCCTTTGTCATTCTCTTTATTACACAAATTAATGACAGGAACAGATTTAATGTAACCAAATTTGCGCAGTACCCAATAGAAGGGGCCGGATAATGCATAAATAAGAAATACTGCAAACAGCACTTTCGGCGGATCAATCGCCGCCAGTGCAAACGCCAGAACAACAGCAAGCACCGCTAGATAAGGAACCTTGCTGCGATAGTCAAAATCTTTAAAGCTAGTATATTGAACATTGCTAACCATCAATAAGCCTGCACCTATCGTCATGATTAATGCTGGAATCTGCACCGAGCGCCCCGTGACATCCAAATCCTGAAAAAACCAAACCATCCCAGCCATAATTGCCGCAGAAGCAGGACTAGGTAAACCAATGAAATACCGTTTATCAACCTCTTCTATTTGTACATTAAAGCGCGCTAATCGTAGTGCGCCACAGGCAACATATATAAAAGCGGCCATCCAGCCGACTTTACCCCACGCAGCTGACTCAAGTGCCATATGCACTAAAGCCCACTGATAAATAACAACAGCCGGCGCAACCCCAAAAGACACAAGGTCGGCAAGGCTGTCATATTGAGCACCAAATTCAGACGTGGTGTTCGTCCAGCGCGCTACTCGCCCATCTGCACCATCCAGAATCATCGCAATAAAAACCGCCACTGCAGCGACTTCAAAGCGACCATTCATCGCTGCAATGATAGCGTAAAAACCACTAAACAGAGCCGCTGTCGTAATCAAATTAGGTAGTATATAAACCCCTTTAGCCGGGGTTGCTTTATCAGTATTCATGGTTGTCATTATTAGCACAGTTACCCGTTATAAAAAAAACCGCCACACGATCAGTGCAGGAATGTTGATTGTACCTATAGTTTTGATTGGGGTGTAAATAAATGGCCCTCTCTGTACAATCACTGTTAACTAATTGAATTTTGAGCCTAAACGGATGAATAAAAACACATTAAACCTCCCCGCACCCTCCGCCAAAAAAAGCCCTTCAACCAGCACTATCCATGGGCACAGCAGAACGGATGACTATG
>CALAJG010000178.1 GCA_937923375.1 uncultured Leucothrix sp. | reverse complement strand
CTAGATACTTTTCCCAATAGTGGCGCTGGGTTTATCACTGTGAGCACCGCCTCGAACTCAGCGGAGCGCTCGAATGCATTGACACCACAGATTGACGGCGATTTAAATGACTGGTCAAGCACCACTTCATTTGGGCGTGATGGTAATGATATTAGTGTCGCCGGAACACAGGCCGATATCCTCGAATCCTGGATGGCGAATGACAGTCAATATCTCTATCTTGCCTATACCAATGATGGCCCAATTAATTTTGGTACTTGGTGGCCATGGCAGACCTATTTTGATACTGATAACAATCCGAATACCGGTTTTAAAATTGATGGCTTGGGAGTCGATTACATCCTGCAAGGGCGCACGCTGAACCGTTACACCGGCAGTGGCACGAATTGGTCATGGGCGTTTGTTGCAAATGCAGACTTTGCCAGTGGCAGCACTCAGACAGAATTGCGATTCTTGCGCAGTTCGATCGGTGACCCTGCTAAATTCAAGCTACAGCTTAAAGCACGTAACAATCCTTTTATTAATAGTTTTAACCCAGCAGCTTTAGATGATTTGCCGAACTCGGGTTCGTATAGCTACAAAATGGCCAGTGCGCCGAGCAGTACGGTAGTGTCTAATCCCTTGTCACCAACGCTGGATGGCAGTCTTAGTGATTGGTCGCAAACCACTTCATTTGGTGCCGATGGCAATGACATCAGCGTTGCGGGTGCTCAGGCCGACTGGTTGGAAGCGTGGATGGCGCATGATAGCGATAATCTCTACCTTGCTTATCGCAACGATGGCCCAATAAATGTTGGCACATGGTGGCCGTGGCAAGTCTATCTCGATACGGATAACAATCCACAAACGGGCTTCAAGTCCGGCGGTATTGGTGCTGACTTTATTTTACAAGGCCAAAGTCTGGAACGTTATACAGGGAATGGTAGCAACTGGTCGTGGGAAAGCCAGGCTTTGGTTGATTTTAGCAGAGGCAGTAATGGCCAGCAGGTTGAAATGAAATTACCCCGCAGTGTCTTGGGGAATATCAGTGATATCAAAGTACGGTTGATCGCGCGAAATGTGCCATTTACTGGTAGCTTTGACGCAAGCGGTGTGGATATTTACACCGGAACCGGCGGCGGCTCAGTATTGGCGTACCGTGCTGATACCAATAATCAACTGCCAGCCAACCCTGCCAGATATCGTTTGACCTTTAATGCAACGTGGAGCGCGGCAGACTCAACCTTGCCATTTCCGGGCAACCCGCATTTCTCGGGTTTAATCGGTGCAACACACAAGCCCAGTGCATCACTGTGGTCGCGCGGCCAGTTAGCTAGCAATGGCATTAAGCAAGTCGCTGAAACGGGCGCAAAGGCTGCACTCAGAGGTGAGATTGCCACCTTAATCAGTCAAGGAGGTGCCTGCGCTGAAATAAATGGTGGTGGTGTTACGGTTTCACCCGGTGCAGTGTCGGTCACTTTTACGGCGCAACCGGAGTGCTCGTTAGTATCTGTGGTCAGTATGATGGCACCAAGTCCTGACTGGTTCGTGGGAAGTAATGCGCTGAATCTCGTGAATAACGGGCAGTGGCGTGACACGGTTGTGCACAGCCTGCGTACCTATGACTCGGGTACGGATAGTGGCTCGACTTTTACTGCGCCTAATTTGGTGACTTCACCTGCGCAGACAATTCAGCTAGCGCCTGAAATTCCTGGGCTCGTTGGAACGTTTACCTTTACGCGGTTGTAAGTTTCGAAGTTAATTAAGCCCGAAGTGATTCGGGCTTAATTGCCCTTTGTATTTATGCTGGGTCATAGTAGTCTTGGAAAGTAGCAATGATTTGGCGGAAACATCATGAGCGCATTAGAAATACATCAATTCCCTTTTGTCTGGGATGACAACTACGGCGTGCTGATCCACTCAGCAGAAACCGGCGAAACTACCTGCATCGACTGCGGTGATGCGAAAGCTTATCAACAAGCACTTGATGATAAGGGCTGGAACCTCACGCATATCTTTATCACGCATCATCATGCAGATCACACGACGGGCGTACTTGAGTTAAAAGAGAAAAACAACGCGACGGTGATTGGGCCTGACTACTTGGGTGCAAATCCAATTAAAGGCATCGATCAGCGTATGAAAGACGGTGACACTTTCCAGTTTGCGGGCAAAGAAATACAGGTGATTTACACACCCGGTCATACCATGGATTTGATCTGCTATTACATACCAGAAGATGCAGTGATTTTTGTGGGTGATACCCTGTTTGCGATGGGCTGTGGTAAGCACTTTGAAGGCACGCCACAGATGATTTGGGAGAGCCTGAAAAAGATCCATGCCTTACCTCCTGAAACACTGATTTATTGCAGTCATGAATACACGCAGGAAAATGCCGAGTTTGCGATTCAGATTGACCCTAATAACGAAGCCTTGAAAGCGCGTATGGTCGAAATAGATCAGAAGCGGTCGGCTGACCTACCGACTGTACCGTTTACGCTGGCCACGGAGTTGGCGACAAATCCGTTTTTGCGCGCAAACGATAGCGGGATTCGCCAGCAACTAGGCATGGAAGATGCACCCGAAGTCGATGTGTTTACCGAAATCAGAATAAAACGCGGATAAGCGTTGGACCTCTCCAATAAATTTAAGGGCTAAAAATGTTTACTGACCAAGATAGGCAGGCGTTGATTGACTCCATTCGTAATATTCCGGATTACCCAAAGCCGGGCGTGCAGTTTAAAGATATCACTACCTTGCTGAATAACCCGGTACAGTTTGCCAAATTGATTGATGGTTTAGCGGCGCGCTATGAGTCAATGGGATTGGATTATATTGCCGGAATAGATAGTCGTGGGTTTATCTTTGGTGCGCCTCTTGCGCTGAAGCTGGGCATTGGTTTTGTGCCGATACGTAAGGCAGGAAAGTTGCCGTCTGAAACCGTTGCCGAGAGCTATAGCCTGGAGTATGGCGAAGACGAGTTGGAAATGCATGTCGATGCGTTTCATGGCAAAGCCGGTGCTAAGGTGCTGCTGATTGATGATTTGATTGCCACGGGTGGAACGGCGGTTGCGGCGGCGAAGTTGATTGATCGGGTTGGGGCTGAGTGTGTTGAAGC
>CALAJG010000177.1 GCA_937923375.1 uncultured Leucothrix sp. | reverse complement strand
TCAACCATCTGGTTTAGCGTAGGGAGGTCGAAACCCCCGTTTTGTCTTGCATCATTTATTTGTGCACTCATCGTCATCTCACCTGTGTGTCTGAAAAAGACTGGGTCAACGCACCCGTGTGCCTGACCCGTTAAGTGTTTTAATGAAGTGTCACATTTACTTTTGCATGTGTCCATAAGCGGTTTAAGGTTGCCTGACCGTTTAGCCATCTCAATTAGTCAGTTATTGCTAGATAGCATAAAGCATGGAGTCCGTGCTATCATGCTTATATGATTATATCTTTCAAAGATCAAGCGACAGAGGATATTTTTGATGGTCTAAATTCAAAGCATGCCAGAAAGTCTTGCCCTCAAACGCTATGGCGTGTTGCTTCAAGGAAGCTTGATCAACTTGATTCTGTTTCGCAGTTGGAAGAATTAAGGGTTCCGCCTGGCAATAGATTGGAATTGCTCTCGGGCGATAGGCAAGATACTTATAGTATCCGCATTAACCAACAATACCGTATATGCTTCGTCTGGGAAGACCAAGGGCCATCAAACGTAGAGATAATAGATTACCACTAAGGTGTGAATGATGAGAGTACCAACAAACAGAGAACCAACGCATCCTGGAGAAATGTTAAAAGAAGAGTTCCTGCTTCCCATGAATATAACTCAAAGGGAGCTAGCCGATGCTATTCATGTGCCGTATCAGCGTATCAATGAATTGATAAACAAAAAAAGAGGCGTTACTCCCAGTACGGCACTGCGTTTGGGGAAATTTTTTGGAATGTCTCCTGACTTTTGGCTAAACCTTCAAATGAGAGCTGAGTTATTCAAAGCGCAACAAGCCGAAAGCCAGGATATTGATTCAATTAAGGATTATCAGCAAATTCAAAAAACTGCATGATAAGCAGCTTAGTACTTCATATCCGACTTATCGTAAACAAGTCCTTTTTCTGCTGACTGTTCACGAATAGCATCAAAAATCTGTACATCCAGGGAGTCCTTATCCAGACCGGCGGCTTCAACTTTTTGCTTCAGATAGGTATCGCGCTTTTTAGCTAGATCCTTAATCTGAGTATGCAACCGCTGCCGCTCTTCCGCTTTTTTTGCAACAAACGTCTCACGTTCAACAGGTTTCATTGCTTTGAGCTCTTCAGGCAGTTCGGCGCTCGGCAGGCTGCTTAAACTCACCGCACCGCTAACCACTTCATCCACCAATTCCTTCTCGCCGAGGAAGTTACTTTTACCACTCACCGAGGCATTAAATGCGGCTCGACGGGCCTGTGACGCTTTACTGGCTCCAAACTTCAACTTGCTACCGGCCGCCACTTTGGCTTCTTGGCGACGTTTCTCTTGAACGGTTCCATAGTAAAGGCGTGTACCGTCCATTTTTCCTGATAACTCTGCCAGCTCATCGTCGTAAGGCGTAGCAATCGCCACGGCGTTTCCAGACTGTTCAACTTGGAAATAGTTACCTTGTCCTAGCGCTGCAATACGCTGCCAATTCTTAGTTGCACGGCGATTATTGCCGCTTTGAATCGCATTGACAATGATACCTTTATGGCCAGCGATATGAATAGTGTCGGGGTATTTAACATCATCATGATAGTCCATGTGCGCGGGTGCATCACCGACTAGAAACACGACCTTGTAGGTGCCCTCATCCTGGCTCCATGACATTTTGTGCACCGCTTCGTATAGCGCCTGATTAACGCTTTCTGGCGTATCACCACCGCCAGCCGCTCTGAAGTCCATCAACTTGGCATACATAGAGTCCAGATCAGACGATAGGTCGGTTAGCCTAGTGACGTATTGGTCACCACGGTCACGATAAGCAACCAGGCCCATTTTAATTTCCGGTGCCGTTTTAGCCTGTGCCATGGTGCTGGCAATTGACCAGATTTTTTCCTTGGCGGCCTTGATCAAGCCGCTCATGCTTCCCGTAGTATCCAACACAAACACCACCTCTATTTTAGGTTGGGTCAATGCTTGCTTCACCTCCTTATGGCTACTGATTCCAGTGTCGGGCTTAACCACATGCACCACTTTATAGGGTTTTTCTGGTATTTTAATGTCGCCGGCCTGTACGCCTGACAATGCGCCAGAAGTGAGTAAGGTAGCGATGGCTAATGGTAATAGGCGTAGTGTGTTTTTCATGACTGAGTCCTCGTTGTTGAAATGATAGAACCAGTTTAGGCAGCGCGGCCGTTGGAAAATAGACACAACTTTGTAAAAGGTTTTGCGGCGTTTTTACAAAAAGTTTACATGTCGACAGGCCAGCCTTGCTAGACTCAATATCTCACTGTTTTAATGAAACCGTCATGCCAAAAGATACCCACATCCTGATTGTTGAAGATGAGCCTGCCATACGCATGGGGTTGATTGACGTGTTTGTTTACCACGGCTATCAGGTTGATTTTGCTGATAATGGTGAGGAGGGGTTAGAAAAAGCCTTAACCGGCCAGTTCGATTTGATCTTGCTGGATGTCATGCTGCCCGGCATTAATGGCTTTGATATCTGTAACCGCATCCGAGAGCAAAGCCGCGATCAGGCCATCATTATGCTCACTGCTAAAGGCGGCGATGAAGACATTATAAAAGGTCTCTCGCTGGGTGCGGATGATTATGTCTCCAAGCCTTTTTCAGTCGCACAGTTGGTATTGCGGGTGCAGGCAGTATTACGCCGCAGCCAGTCGGAATCAGAACAAAACACCACCATCATTTTGGATGATGACTATACTATCGATTGCTTAAATCTTTCTGGAAAAGCCGGTGCGGAAACCTTGAGCTTTACACGCCGCGAAATCGATTTGCTGCAATATTTACATGCGCATTCTGAACGACCGGTGTCACGTGAAGAGTTGCTGCATAAGGTGTGGGGCTATGCCAATGATGTCGATTTGGAAACCCGTACGGTTGATATCCATGTCGCCAAGTTACGCCGTAAAATAGAGAAAGACTCCTCAGCGCCAGCTTTTCTAGTCACGGTCCGTGGCGCAGGTTATCGCTTACATAGCCAAGCCGATAATGAATAATCCACTCAAAAAACTCGATAAAAAAAGACTGAGGCTCTGGCTGCTGCTGTTCTTTTTAGCGCTGCTGCTGCCGACCTTATTATTGGTGCAGCAGTCTTATAGCCGTTTGAAGTGGGAGACTTTTCACCAGTATCAGCGGATGGCGGCGGAGCTGTCCGAAAGAATTGATCAGCGTTTAATGCAGCTCATCAGCACTGAGAACCAGCGTACCTTTGATGATTTCTCTTTCCTAAAAAACAGCGCTGACAACAAAGCGAATGTGGCGCAGCGTTCAGTACTGGCTGAGTTTCCTGTGCCCGCGCAGCCGCCAGGATTGCTGGGTCATTTTCAGGTGGATGCCTCTGGCCAATTGCTCACACCGATCGTGCCGGTTGGCAATGCTGAAAACGTTGGTATCCCTGAAATAGAGCTTAGCGAACGGATCGCACTGCAAGAAAAGATACAGGACATCCTGTTGGCCAATCGGTTGATACAGCAGAGCAATGTAAGTATCAAACCTGAAGTCGCTTTTGATGAAGTGGATGAGTCAGCGGACATTGCAGTCGGTGCGATGTTAGGTAGGTCTGCGCCAATTGCTGCCGACGCCGAGGTGAGTCAGCCTGTTGCTGAGTCGCTTTCTATGAATCAAGCAGGCGATGTCCAAGCACCCAACGTCCGACTACCTAACGTCCAAGCACCGATTGCCTTTGAAAAGTTAAAGGATGCTCGAGAACAGACGGTACAAAAGAATGCTTATAGCCGCGTCGAAGATTTGCAGCTCAAACAGAATTATCTACAAAAAGAGGTTGAGCAAAAGCGTCAGGTAGCAACGCGTAAACTCACAACGTCAAGTTCAACTAAGGCCATGGCGGCGCGTAAAGCTGTTAAGAAAACGGTCAGCCGCCCACGCATTCGTACCTTTGAAAGTGAGATCGATCCTTTTGAATTTAGTCTGCTGGACAGCACGTATTTTGTATTGTTCCGGCAAGTTTGGCGTAACGGTCAGCGCTATACACAGGGACTATTGATCGAACAAACTGCCTTTTTGGAAGAGGTTATTAACGCGCCATTCGCTCAGACATCACTGTCGGGAATGAGCGATTTACTGGTGGCCTATCAGGGTAATGTGATCAAGCCATTCTATGGGGCACAAGCATCCGTTTCTCGCATTCAAAGCCAAAAAATTACCGAGCAACAATTAGGTGAGCAGCTTTATCAGGCACGTCTATCGGACCCGATGAGTGATCTTCAATTGATCTACAGTATTACTCAGTTACCCATTGGCACTGGCGGGCGGTTGATCCTTTGGCTGGCTTTAATATTGGGCGCCGTGCTGCTGGGTGGTTTTTACTTAATGTATCGGCTGGGGCTTAGCCAAATTAATCTTGCCAATCAGCAGCAGGACTTTGTATCTGCCGTCAGCCATGAGTTAAAGACGCCGCTCACCTCGATTCGCATGTACGGTGAAATGCTGATTCAAGGCTGGGCTCCCGAGGAAAAGAAGAAAAGTTATTATCATTATATTTTTGATGAAAGCGAGCGCCTATCGCGGCTAATCAATAACGTGTTGCAGCTGGCTAGAATGACTAGAAATGAGCAAAAAGCCGAGTTGGCGGTGTGCAATGTGCCTGATTTGGTGAAGGAAATAACCTCAAAGATTTCGTCCCAAATTGAGGCTGCTGATTTCACGCTTGAAGTTAATTCGGGTGATGAAGTGACCACTGCCGAACTGATGATTGATAATGATTGGTTGATGCAAATAATGATTAATCTGGTCGACAATGCCATTAAGTTTTCGGCTAAAGCGAAAAAGAAAGTCATTATTTTGGACGTGCAACGCAGCGCCGGACAGCGAGTCAGCTTCACCATTAATGACTTTGGCCCAGGTATCGACAAGCAGCAGATGAAGAAGATATTTGGCCTTTTCTATCGCAGCGAAAACGAGCTGACACGTGATACCGTGGGAACAGGGATTGGCCTGTCGCTAGTTCATCAAATGACCGTGGCTATGGGGGGTAACGTCACCGTTGCTAACCGCGAATTAGCGGGCGAATTTCCCGGCGCGTCGTTTTGTGTATTGTTTCCTGTCGCCAAATAACAGGCATGTAAGACTAATCTTGGATAACCGGTTTGATCTTTTGGTTTTCATGTAGATTTGCCAGTTCCTGCTGTGAGTTTAGCTGGTGCTCCCGCAGAAATGTATACAAACCTGTCGCAATGATAATGAACGAGCCGAGCAAGCTTAGGCTATCTAATCGCTCACCAAAGACAATCATGCCTGTCGTTAGTGAAAACAGCAGCCGCGTATAGCGAAATGGCGCAACAACGGACGCATCACCTACGCGCATAGCTGACACAATCGCGTAATAGCCTGCGATACCAAACACGATGGCACAGGCAAATAAGATGCTCTTTTCAGCAGACACCGCTTCGAGGCTGTCTGAGGTAAAGAGCAGCATCAATGAGGAGACCACAATCGCTGCCAGAAACGCTTGCAGCGAAACCAACGATGAGCTGACTTGCACCGGTATAATGCGCGTAACTAAGTCTCTCAAGACGACACCCAGCACGGCCAATATCACCCAAAAAACTGATGGATTAAAATCATTCACGCCGGGTTTAATGATCAGCATGACCCCAATAAAACCGATGGCAATGGCAACCCAGCGACGCCAGCCGACTTGCTCACCTAAAAATAG
>CALAJG010000176.1 GCA_937923375.1 uncultured Leucothrix sp. | reverse complement strand
CCATCAAATGCTTTTCGGTCATGCTCGGATACACGGTAATGCGTACTATCGATAATAATATCGCCGCGTATTTCCATTAATCCTTTATCTCTGATTTCGTTGACAAATTTCCAATAACGCTCATAGACTAAAAAAGGATCACCGTAACCTTTTAGAATTAGGTCACCCTGTAAAATGCCGCTGTTGATCTCGCCGCGCACCCAGGCTTCAGTAGTCCAGGCAAAATTTGGACCTAGCTGCTTCAATGCTGCAAACGTTGTGACTAACTTAATTGTCGAGGCCGGAGAGCGCAATATATCAATATTGTGAGCTAACATTGCCTTGTCGGCATTTAGATCCCGGATATAAACACTCAGATTTTCTGAAGGTACCTTTTTTTTCTTCATTAGCGCCAGTACAGAATCAGTTAAGCCGTCTTGGGGCACCTCTTTAATGACCTGATAACGTACTGCTGAGATAGGAGGCTTCTTAATTTCTTCGTTATTTTTTGCGAATGACGGATATAGAAGTGAGTTGAAGCAAAAAAATAGCGCGCATCCAGTTAGGATTCTTTTCATTAATTATTCTTCCCTGAATGATAAATCGATAACTTCTAACCGCTCTGTTTCGAGATAACGCCAACGTAGGTCAAAATCATACACATACGCCACATAAACTCTTTCACCAAACTGTCCTAATTGGTAGGCGGGCCTTGGATCCAAGCAGAGCAGCTGTTCAATGAACAACTTTATATCCACATTAAGGCGCTGGCTAGCACTAATACACGCCTCTTTAGCCGAATCACTAAACTGCACTTCCATTTTCTTAAAGGGCTTCTCAGAAGCAAAACCACCACTGGCATCTGGTATCATGTCAGCATAAGGCAAATAGGGTTTAATATCTAATATCGGTGTTCCATCGAGCAAATCACAACCGCCTAAGATTAATTTGATCTCACCTTTTTCTGATCGAATCTCCAACAGCTTTACTACCGACAATCCAATTGGATTCGGCCGATGCGTTGAACGTGTCGCAAATACACCTAAACGCTTATTTCCACCCAAGCGTGGAGGTCTAACCGTTGGTTTCCAATCCCCTTGAGGAATCGCATTAAATACGAAGGTAAGCCAAATATGTGAAAAACCTTCAAGTCCTCTTACAGCCTCCAACTCTGCATAAGGTTTGAGTAGTGTAAGCTCCGCTATCGCTTCACTTACTAGACCTGATTGTCTGGGAATTGAGAATTTCTCTTTGTAGCAAGAAGAGACTACAGCTATCGATGAAAAGCTAAAATTATTCATTGGATGTATTATACTTCACACCCATGAACGAAATAAAACCTTACGACATAAGAATCCGCGTTAAAACAGAATATTTGCCGTCTGAGTCAGATGAAGACAACGACCGCTTTGTTTTTGCCTATACGATTACCGTTGAAAACCACGGCGCAGAACCGGCTAAGTTGCTCACACGGCATTGGATTATTACCGATGCTGAAAACCGGGTACAAGAAGTGAAAGGCGAAGGGGTAATTGGTGAGCAGCCTCGTCTAAAACACGGTGAATCATTTAGTTACACTAGCGGTACCATGATCGAAACACCGGTAGGCTCGATGCAAGGTAGTTATCAAATGATTGCTGATGATAAACATAAGTTCGACGCAATTATCGCCCCATTTACCTTAGCTATGCCTGGGGTTCTTCATTAAAAGCGGAGCTACCCGAAAGTAGCCCCGCTAGAATGTGAACATCAATTCCTTATGAGTGATCACAAACACGTCCTAGCCGTGGTTTCTCACCTGTCGGCTAACACCCAGTAGCGTATTGCCTGTAAGCCACTTCGGACAACATAAATAATTCAAGCGGTTCTTTTTAGGTGACTAAACCATCCGTCCAAAGGTACTGGTTAAAAATCCGTCCAAGCCATAAACTGATCTTATAGACGGACCTGAGTTTCAAACTACTCGGGATAACAAAAACTATAAAGGAAGTTAGTTTTCAATTGTTTGGCCCCCAACAACGCCATACCTCTGAATTCAAACGTGTCAAAACCATGAAATTTAGCCTCTCATTTCAAGCGACATTTCTCGTAGCTTTACTTAGTAACGCCTTGATCATCTCGGATGCATCTGCCGATGTTTATGCATACCACGGAGTAAACGGTGAACGTATCCTCACTGATAAACGCATTTACGATAAACAGTTTAAACTTGTGAAGGTCTATAAAACAGCAAGAAAGTCCGTTACAAGAAAGCCCGTTATCAGGAAGCCTGCTCCACGTACTTACAATGCATCATTAAATCGCCCCGGCAAACCTATCGACAACACTTTTCAGGCGGTCGAAGGCTTGTCTATTGCAGGTATTGGTAAGCGATCTGCCAACACTTTTCGCTGTGGAGACAAGCACTTTATTCAAAGTAAACAACGAGCTTATCAACATACTATTAGAAACTATGCTCGCCAATATGGCGTCGATGAAGCACTTGTTCATTCGGTAGTTAAGCAGGAATCCTGTTTTAACGAAAAAGCCTTATCCAGAGCGGGCGCCATTGGATTGATGCAGCTAATGCCGGCAACCGCCTCATACCTAAAGGTCAAAGATCCCTGGAACCCAGAACAAAATATCCATGGCGGTGTCAAGTACCTCTCAAAAATGCTCAAGCGCTTTAAGGGCAATAAGAAATTTGCGCTAGCTGCCTACAATGCCGGCCCCGGCAAGGTAGTTAAATACGGCGGCATCCCGCCCTACAAAGAGACCCGACACTACGTTAAAAAAATAATGGCAGATTACCAGCGATCAAAAAACCAAGAACTTTAGCCTTGTGCCTACCGTTATTCTTATTGGCTAGAGTTAGCTAATCACAAAGTGTATGCTGTCACGTCCTTACTTCTGCACGATCAGACATGACACAATTTTTACATCCAAAATATTGGCCTAGCTGGTTTGGCATAGGCCTTTTGTGGTTGGCTAGTCAACTTCCTTGGCGCTGGCAGATGTTTCTTGGCGGCTTCATCGGCAGGCTGTTATTTTATGCCATTCCTAAACGCCGCGCGGTTTGTTTGACCAACCTGAGTATTGCGTTCCCTGATAAAACATCGAAAGAGATCGAGGCGATCACAAAAGCACATTTTGAATCCTTAGGCAAAGGACTGTTTGATGCTGCTTTTAGTTGGTGGGGAGACGTAAAAAAACTATTGGCGTTAAGCCATATAAATGGAATTGAGCACCTGGAATCAGCGCTTAACTCAAGACGGCCAATAATTTTTTTAAGCTCACACTTTACCAGTCTTGAAGTGAGCGGAAGTATCCTTGCTGACCGCTTAGATTCTTGTTTCGTATTCCGTCCCCATAAAAATAAGCTTTTAAATCACCTCAGCATTCAACGTCGAGAGGCGCGCTTTGGTAAGACCATCTCTAAAGACAATATTAGAGGAATGATAAAGATGCTTAAACAGGGTACTGCCGTATGGTACGCCCCTGACCAAAAGTTTAAGCGCAAAAACCATTTGATGGTGCCTTTTTTTGGTGTTGAAGCACCGACGAACCCTGCCACATCAAGACTCGCCAAACTCGCCGACGCTGTTGTGATTCCAATTTACTGTACACGCTGCGATACAGATGCCTCCTCCCTCGGATATACCTTGCACATTATGCCGCCGTTGGAAAATTTCCCAAGCGAGGATATCAATGATGATACACTGCTGATAAATAAGATTATTGAACAACAAATTCAGACACACATCGAACAATATCTATGGACGCACAAGCGTTATAAAGGTGCTCAAATAAATGGTAAAAGCATCTACCAATAACCTAAAAGCAATAGATGTCGGCAAATCTGCATGATACTGAATCGCTATATAATTAAAGAAATCCTGCAAGCGTTCATTGCTACTTTATTAGTTCTCATGCTGATTATAGTGGGCAATACCGTCGCCCGACTGTTAGGTAACGTTAGTGATGGACAACTGCCAGCTGACGCTCTAGGTGTTTTGGTTTTCATTGGGTCCATAAAAGGTGCCATCCAGTTAGCACCAATTGCATTATTAATAGGCATGATGCTGGCCTTCGGACGCCTCTATCGTGATAACGAAATATCTTCAATGCATGCATCTGGCATCGGTCCTGGTCAATTTTTCAATGCGATTTTCCTGTTACTAACCCCTCTAACCTTGCTCTTGGCAGCCCTTGTCCTCTACGTATTGCCCTTGCTTGAAACGTCGCGACAGGAAATAACCGCTGAAATAAAACAACGTCCCGAGGCCTCAGGCATTCCAGTCGGCGAGTTTATGCACGCAACAAGTGGTGACCGGCAGTTCACTATTTTCGTTGAAGATCTTGATGAAAAGAATGTGGTCATGCAAAACTTCTTTCTCCATGTTGAGGATCCCACAGCTAAGCGGGCCATGTTAGCCAGTAAAGCTGTACTATTTATTGATCAAAAAAGTGGCGATAGAGTATTACAGATCAGCGGAGGAAGCCGCTATGACCAAAGTAAAGCAGATAAGACATTTACTATCTTCAAGTTCAGCGAGCATGGTATCCGGGTTCCGCCATTAAATACTCAAGTCAGGGAACGACTTGGCTCCAAGCCGACCTTAGGCTTGTTAGCATCTGATGATGTCAAAGATACTGCTGAGCTACATTGGCGATTTGGCGTTATTCTCTCAGCTCCAATAATGGCTTTACTAGCCTTTCCTCTAAGCTACACAACACCAAGACAAGGCCGATTTGGAAAGTTGGCGATCGGTATTTTACTTTATGCACTGTATGCCAACTTGTTGATCACTGGAAAATCAATGCTTGAAGATGGAAAAATTCCTTCGATATTAGGTCTTTGGTGGGTACATATTCCATTCCTGCTGTTATCGCTGTGGATGGTTTGGCGACGCTATGGTGGATTAAGATGAATATCCTGGATCGTTACTTATGGAAGTCGGTGTTTATTGGCCTGATAATGGCTTGGTTTGCTCTGACAATCCTCGTGATCTTCTTTGACTTCATCAGCGAAACGGGAGATCTAAACGATAATTACAGTGGCTTGCAGGCCTTTGTTTACCTGATTTACTCCATACCCAGTCGACTGTATGAGTTGTTTCCGACTGCAATGCTCATTGGCACCCTCTTAGGTCTTGGTAACCTTGCCGCCAACTCTGAATTTATCGCAATGCGCGCCGCTGGAATCTCTATTGTTAACATTATTGTTTCTGTTTTAAAACTTGGACTTATTTTAGTTATCGCGGTTTTTTTAATGGGTGAATTTATCGTACCCAAGACGGATCTCGCGGGTAAAAACTTTAAGTCATCACTCAATAATAAGAACGTGGTGATGACCAGGGGCGCCAGCCTCTGGGTGAAGGACAAAGATCGAATCCTTCACATAGGACAAGTCTGGTCAGAAGAAAAATTAACCGACATAACAGTTTACAATGTTGCAAAAAACTATCGTGGTTTAGAATCATTAACGCATGTTGGCTCGGCGACGCGTTCAGAGTCTGCATGGCTTATGAAATCAATCGTAAACCAAAAGTTCCTTGATGATGGAGTTAAAAGTGAGGAAGTTGACCAAAAGATTGACCCTGACTTTCTGGATGTCAAATTACTATCTATTGCATCGGTTGATCCTGAACAACTATCAATAACTGAACTTGCTGACCTGGTTGAACATCAAAAAGCCAACAAACTGAATACTGAAAAATTCGAGCTAGCTTATTGGAAGCGCTTCTCCGCGCCCTTTGCCGCGTTGGTGATGTTATTTTTGGCTATGCCATTTTTATTTGGATCTCAGCGAGGAGGCGGTGCGGGACAGCGAGTATTTATCGGCATTATTGCCGGTATAGCATTCTTTCTCCTGAACAAGGTATTGAATCAAGTGGGTAGTGTTTATGGGCTCCCTCCTTTTCTGAGTGCTTTTTTACCCGCATTATTCTTTCTAAGTGTAAGCATTATCGGTTTACAAAGAATTAAATAAACAGACGACAATCAATTATGGAAGCAAGTTTTTGGCATAAAAAATGGGAAATCAATCAAATTGGATTTCATCAGGATGTAACGAATCCGTTATTAATAAAGCACATTGGAAAATTGGAACTAAACAAAGGCGATCGAATTTTTATCCCCTTATGTGGCAAAACTGTCGACATCGCTTGGTTGCTTTCTGAGGGCTACCAAGTTGTTGGCGTTGAGCTTAGTGAGATCGCAATCAAACAGCTGTTCGAAGCGCTCGGTATAACGCCTGAAATATCAAACACCGGGCAACTCATTCATTATCACGCTGACAATATCGACTTATTTATCGGGGACATTTTTGATCTTTCCGTTAAGGTATTAGGCCATGTGGATGCAGTGTTTGATCGTGCAGCACTAGTAGCCCTACCTCCTGAGATGCGCCTTCGCTACTCTGCACACATGGTGACTCTGACGAACACTGCGCCACAGCTAATCATCTGCTTTGAGTACGACCAAAGCGTAATGAATGGTCCTCCCTTTTCGATTATTGCTTCAGAAGTTGAACAACATTATGCCGCACACTATGACTTAACATTGCTGGATGCCCCCAATCTAAAAGGAGGATTGAAGGGGCGAGTTGATGCCATCGAAGCAATCTGGCTTTTAAATAAGTCTGGGTAAAACGCTAATGACTATTAACTGTGCCAATCAATTCTCACCAAAGAAGATTTACCTCAATACAGCCACTGTTGGACTACCTTGTCACGCCACAGTAGATGCCATGCAACACGATATTGCGCATTGGCAATTTGGTGAATTAAATGTGCCGGCATACGATGAAGTCATTAAACGCTGTCGCGATTTATTTGCAGGCTTGATTCATACGTCCCCAGACTGCATCAGCATTGGGCATCAAGTCGCTCCTTTTATGACTCTATTAGCCCAATCCTTAAAGCCGGGAACACGCATCCTTTCGGTAGACAACGATTTCACCAGTGTTTTGTTTCCATTTTTTGTTCGCGAACATGAGATCACCGTTGATTTAGTCGCGCTGAAAGACATCCCAGTCCAGCTTGAAAAAAACGGAAATTATGACTGGGTCGCGCTCAGTGCTGTGCAGTCTTCCAATGGTGAAGTCGCTGACTTAGATGCGATTAGCCAAACCGCACAACAGTCCGGTACTAAAGTGGCACTCGATGCTACGCATGCAGTGAGCTGGTTAGATATCAAACCTAAGCATTGGGATATGTTAGCCTGCGGTGCCTACAAATGGCTGCTGTCACCACGAGGCACAGCTTTTTCAGCGATCAAACCTGAGCTAATGGAAGCGATACCACCGATCATGGCGAATTGGTATGCTGGCGAGAATGTTTGGGAGTCGATTTATAGCGCACCATTGCGGCTGGCGGAGTCGGCTCGCCGTTATGATATTTCTCCAGCTTGGCTACCGTGGGTGGGCACTTTACCTGCGCTTGAGTTAATCAACAGCCTTAGTGTTTCAGCAATTGGCGAGCACAATATTGCACTGGCTAACCGCTTTCGTCGCGGCATGGAAATGGAGGACGGCAACTCAGCGATTGTTAGCCTTCAGCAAGCGGGGATTGATGAGAAATTGCAAGCGGCTGGGGTAGCTGCGTCAGTTCGCGCGGGTGCTGCGCGACTGAGTTTTCATTTGTATAATACTGAAGATGAGGTTGATCGGGTGTTGGATATTCTTAGCTGATTACGGCTGTTTAATTATTTGACCCGTATGAATTGACATTTCCCAGCTTTCAGATTTACGCGCCTCACCACTCGCTAAAGTTTGGAACTCGAAACACCATCAGCTCTAAGGTTATGTGAGCTTAATACGAGTAAACCACAACCGTAGACAACGGCGAGTCCAGGTATCAAGAGAGGCATCATTGATCTCTTACCTGACTGTTCATAAATCGAGAACTGCGATTTACTTTTCCAAAAACGATCCAAAACTCTTATAACTTTGTTGCCTTCATTTGAAATATAAAACGTAAGTTTTTCAGGGTGATATGGAAACTTACCGGTCCTAAATTCTCTTGGATAAATCCCTGCTACTTCCCACACCGGTTTCATTTCGCCATTTTCTGCAACACTATAGATAATACCCAAGCTATCTCTAACCACTGCAAGTTTTTTGTCTCGACTCTCCCACTTCCCATCATTGCTTTCAACCCACTTGGCGGGGTGCATTTCCAACAAGTACTTGGCGTTTTCAGAGAGGACTCTGATAATTGGTTGCCCATTTAGCTCCGCTATTGTCACAGG
>CALAJG010000175.1 GCA_937923375.1 uncultured Leucothrix sp. | reverse complement strand
GCTAAGTCCTGACAGTAGGGGGATTGTCGGTTAGCTCTGCTGCACTATTTTATAGCAATAGACACGAGCTCAATCTTAGTGCTATTGATACCGTTTGTCCCATCAATTAAAATTATATCAAGTAAAGTCATTACTTATAATCAAATAGATTAGCACAGCTTGAAAATAATCCAAGATGATTAAGGCGGGTGGGGGTATTAGGGAGTGTGTGTGGTCATCTTTTTAGAAAGCGAAACATAGTTTGCAGCAGAGTAGCCAAGAAATTTGCGCTCTTGTTTACTGAGCTGGCGTTTTTCTCGTGCTGGGTTGCCCACGTACAGAAATCCGGATTTTAATAGCTTACCGGGAGCAACGACACTGCCGGCAGCCACCATCACCTCATCTTCTATAACAGCATTATCAAGAACAATAGCCCCCATGCCTATTAAACAGCGGTTACCGACAGTACAGGCATGAAGCACGGCTTTATGACCCACGGTAACATCCTCGCCAATAATCAGAGGGGTTCCCGTGGCACTGGTAAACTCTTCAGAAGCGTGTGTCACATGAAGGACTGAGCCATCTTGAATATTGCTGCGGGCACCAATGTTTATGAAGTTCACATCGCCACGGACAACAGTACAGGGCCAAACAGATACATCTTCAGAGAGCGTGACGTTACCAATAACAACGGCATCTTCATCTACATAAGCAGAAGCGTGTACTTCCGGAGTGATCCCATCAAACTGACGTAATGACATAGTCTGAAACCACTACAGTTTGCGAAATTCAATAGGCGATTCATTAGGAGCGAGGTTTTTATTAGCGTTTTTTTCTTCAAGTGCCATGCGGGCCTTTTTTTTCTCGCAAGGGTTTGAACAAGAGCAATCTCCACTGATTCCCGGGATATTGCCTAAGCCACCGCAGCTTCCTTTCAATTCTCTATTACTAAGTATGACACCCAACGACATACCCAAAGCGACTAAACTGAAAATGATGAAGCTCAACAAAAAAACAGACATAACAATGGTCTCAATATTAGTAATGCTAAATAGCCAATGCCAAGAATTATAGCAGCTGCTTAGCAATTGAATGCAGTGTTATTCATAACTATGGGGCTTTTAATCGGGAACCAAAGTCTTCTAATAATTCAACTAAGTCAGTTATGTAGTTTTTCAGGTGTTTATTCTTCATATAAGCAATTCGTGTGACTGACTCTGGAAAGAAATCGGCCAGATCCCGCAGCACTAATCCTTCTTCGGGGTTGGGATGAGAAATCTTTGCAATTATACCGACACCAAAGCCAAGCTTCACGTAACTCTTAATCACGTCACTGTCTGTTGCTGAAAAGCTGGTGTCGATGCTTAAACCCATATCAGCAAAGGCTTTTTCAATTTTTGAACGGCCAGTGAAGCCCAATACATAAGTTAGAATAGGGTGCTGAGCAATTCGCTCCAGGCTTAGTTCACCTTCAGTCAACTCATGTGCTTCAGGTAAAATTAACGCATGGTTCCAATCATAACAATGATGGGTGAGCAGAGCCTCATCATTGGCTAGCTCCTCTGTGCAGACGGCAATGTCAGCCTCACCATCATGCAGCATACGCACTAGCTGCCCTGGATTTCCTTGTAAAAAGTTTACTTTAACTTTCGGATAACGTTGGCGGAACGCATTCAATACGGGGGGGAGGAAGTATTTGGCCTGCATATGAGTGGTCGCAATGCGAATTTCGCCTTGTCGTCCATCACGAAAATCATCAGCAACGGCGCGAATGTTTTCCATGGCCAGCTCAATGGAGTCGACTTGCTGTACGATAGCCAGACTCAAGTCAGTGGCTTTTATCAGACGTTTGCCTTTTCGTTCAAACAGTGGCAACCCTAGCTCATCCTCTAATAAACTGAGCTGTCTGCTGACTGCGCTTTGAACGACAAAATGTTGGTCCGCGGCTCTGGAAATATTCAAACCGTTATTAACAACCGTTTTAAGGAGTTGCAATTGAAATAACTTCATTAGCATTTAATTAGATATAAATATCAAATTGTATCACTTTATTAGAAATAATTTCCTTCTATAATTGATTCAAATTGATCGAGAAAATATTATGCAAATGTTGACGCCCCAGCAAATTGAACAAACCTCCTTGCTCGTAAATAACATGTCAGTCGCACAAAAAGTTTGGGTCAGCGGTTATTTGCAAGGCATGGCATTACAGGCTGATAACAGCCTTGAAAGTTTGGCGCTCACATTGCCTGAAATGACGGCTGGTTCTGACGTTGTTGAACAGAAAATCACTGTATTATTTGGTAGTCAAACTGGTAATAGCCAAAAAATAGCCGAGGCGCTTCAAGTGGCATTAGAGTCTCAAGGCCGAGTTGTTAAGCTACAAAATATGCTCAACTACCGCAACAGCCAACTGAAGAAGGAAGAGCATTTATTCGTCATTGTCAGTACCCATGGTAATGGAGAGCCGCCGGATGAAGCGTTAGGGTTTTTCAAGTACATTAATAGTACCAAAGCCCCTAAATTAAACGGAGTAAAGTTCTCAATACTTGCTCTTGGTGACTCCAGTTATGATGAGTTTTGTCAAACAGGGTATGAACTGGACGCCCGATTAGCTGAACTGGGCGCTAGCCGATTTAGTGATTTAGTGGCTTGTGATGTCGATTACGCTGATGATGCGCAGGATTGGCAAAGCAACCTTCTAACACTTCTAAAGCCTTCGATTGATCAATCTGTTGGTATTGAACTGGACGACCTACCGCTCACCATCACCAATGAAATTAGTAATCATAATGAGCAAAATCCGTTTCAGGCTGAAGTCCTGGAAACAGTTGTGCTCACAGATGATGGGTCAGATAAAACAGTGCACCATCTAGAGCTCTCGTTAGAGGGCAGTGGTATAAGCTATGCACCCGGCGATATTGTTTGTATCAAAGCGACCAATAGCGAATCATTGGTTGATAGCATTCTTAATGAAGCAGCGCTTGACGGTGCAACGGAGGTATTACTAAAGAAAAGTACTCTTCCATTAAAAAAAGCACTTCTAGATAATCGCGAACTTAGTAACATCACTCGAAAACAACTGCAAACTTACGCTGAATTGATTAATGACGATGAGCTACTGACCTTAGCTGGCGACATAGAACAACTGCAGCAAGAGCTAGAAGCCGCCGATGTTTTAGACGTTTTGCAGCTATGGCCGCCTAAGACCGATAGTTTTGATGCGCAACAATTAATTGACTGGTTGAGGCCATTGAATGCCAGGCAGTATTCCATTGCCTCAAGCGAGTCAGCCAGTTCAGAGGAGTTGCACGTACTAGTAAAACAGGTTGAATATGAATTTCGCGGGCGTCTTCATAGCGGGCTATGTTCAACTCAGCTGGCTCAAGTACAAGCCGGTGATTATCTCGGTATTTCTATCAAAGCTAACCCGGCGTTTAAGCTACCTGAAAATCCTGATAGTAAACTCATTATGATCGGTGCGGGAACCGGTGTAGCACCATTCCGTAGTTTTTTATATGAACGTGAATCACTAGGGGTCGCTGGTAATAGTTGGCTTTTATTTGGAGAACAACACTTTCAAACAGACTTCTTGTATCAATCAGAATGGCAACAGTTTTTAAAAGATGGTGTTCTGGAGAAAATGGACGTAGCTTTCTCACGTGACCAACAGGAGAGAATCTATGTCCAGCATCGCTTATTGGAGCAAGCAGAGGCTGTGTATCAATGGTTGGAATCAGGCGCTTATATCTAC
Source organism: uncultured Leucothrix sp. (assembly GCA_937923375.1). GTDB lineage: Bacteria > Pseudomonadota > Gammaproteobacteria > Thiotrichales > Thiotrichaceae > Leucothrix. The sequence goes on along the minus strand of CALAJG010000175.1, from coordinate 1,001 downwards.
GTTTGTGGTGATATGAACCGTATGGCAAGAGACGTTCATCAGGCGTTGATTGATATCGTTGAACAGCAATCGGATCGAACCAGAGAGCAGGCCATAGACTGGCTTGATCAGCTTATTAGCGACAAACGTTACCAACGTGACATTTACTAAGGGTGCTATTTTATGACTATTGAAACGCCGATTAAAAAAATCCCTAATGTAGTGGCAGCTGGAAGCTCAGATGTTGAGTCATTTAAGGAAGAGAGTGATTATCTAAGAGGGTCATTAGTTGATAGCTTTGCTAATCCACTCACTGGTGCGATTACTGAAGCAGATACCCAGCTGATTAAATTCCACGGTGCTTATCAGCAAGATGATCGCGACCAGCGTCTACGTCGGCAAGAAAAGAAGTTAGAGCCAGCCTATTCGTTTATGATTCGCATGCGAATGCCTGGCGGGGAGTTGTCTGCCGAGCAATGGAAAAAAATAGATCAAATTAGCAATACCTATGGTAATCAAACTATAAAATTGAGCAGCCGACAGGCAGTACAATTTCACGGCATCATCAAATTCGATTTGAAAAAAAGCATTCAAATGATGCACGAGGCATTGCTGGATAGTATTGCCGGCTGTGGTGATGTCAACCGAAATGTAATGTGTACACCGAATACTTCATTATCAGTGGTTAATGAAGAAGTTTATGCTTATGCCAAGAAAATCAGTGAACATCTAATGCCTAGCAGTCGTGCTTACCATGAAATCTGGTTGGACGAAAATACAGGCAAGAGCGATGGCTCTGGCACAGGCAGGAGTCGCAAGTTAGTTGAAGGAGGTGAGCAAGAAATAGAACCCCTCTACGGCAAACACTATTTACCGCGCAAATTTAAGATTGGTATCGCGATACCACCTCACAATGATAGCGATGTTTACATTAACGATATCGGCCTGGTTGCTATTGTTAAAGATGATGTTTTGCAAGGCTTTAATGTGGCCGTTGGCGGCGGCTTGGGCATGACTTTCGG
>CALAJG010000174.1 GCA_937923375.1 uncultured Leucothrix sp. | reverse complement strand
ATTTAAGATTGGTATCGCGATACCACCTCACAATGATAGCGATGTTTACATTAACGATATCGGCCTGGTTGCTATTGTTAAAGATGATGTTTTGCAAGGCTTTAATGTGGCCGTTGGCGGCGGCTTGGGCATGACTTTCGGAAGAAAAGATACCTATCCAAGGCTAGCAACGACCATTGGTTTTTGTAAGCCCAATCAGGTACTCATCGTCTGCGCTGAAGTAATGATGATTCAACGCGACTACGGCAACCGTAGTGATCGTAAGCTTTCTCGCTTTAAATACACAATAGATAAATATGGCTTGAATTGGTTTAAGCAAGAGCTGACTGAACGTTTAGGTTTTAAATTAGGCAAGCAAAGAAAGGCTATATTTACTTCAACGGCTGATCAATACGGCTGGCACCAGGATCGTTACGGTGAATGGCATTTATTATTGCATGTTGAACACGGTCGAATTCAAGACACTGAGTTACTGCAGCAAAAGGCGGCCTTTTTGAAAATTGCTGAAACGGGGTTATGTGGTTTTCGCTTAACCGCCAACCAAAATATGTTGCTGCACAGTATTAACACTGACGATAAGCAGGTCATAGAAGACATTTTGATTCAACACGGCCAATATGCTGATGGACGTGAACTGTCTGGAATGCGTAGAAACTCAATTGCCTGTGTATCGATGAATACTTGCCCTTTAGGAATGGCAGAAGCTGAACGATATTTGCCGACCCTCATCAATAAACTTGAACCCATCTTAGAAAAGCATGGCTTGCGTCAGCAGGAGATTAAAATACGCATGACGGGCTGCCCGAATGGTTGCGGACGCTCCGTGATTGCTGAGATTGGTTTAATTGGCAAATCACTTGGCCGGTATAATCTCTATCTTGGTGGTGATGCTCAAGGAGAAAGGCTCAATACGCTCTATAAAGAAAATCTCGATGAAGGTGCTATTTTAGAGACATTGGATGATTTATTTGCTCGATATATCACAGAACGAAAAGCTAAGGAGTCGTTTGGTGATTTCGTGGTCCGGGTACAATTAGTAGTAGCAACTGAGAACAGAGCGTAGCAATGCAAAGCTGGTTGAGTGGAATCAGAAAAGCCTCTAAACAGAGGCTTTTTAAATCAACAATGTGCAAGCGTGAGATTAAGCTTGGTTAGCTTCCGCAAGCGGTAAACCCGCTGCTGTACGAGCTTCTTTGATCATTGTGTGTAACTCACCACTTTCATGCATTTCAAGTGTGATATCACAGCCACCGATTAACTCACCTGCCACATAAACCTGTGGAAAAGTAGGCCAGTCGGCAAAACGCGGCAGATTCTGAAAAATTTCAGGATCCTGAATCACATCAATGTAAGCAAATTCTTCGCCAACGGACATTAGCGCCTGAGCTGTACGGCTAGAAAAGCCACATTGTGGTAGTTTAGGAGAGCCCTTCATGAAAACAATGACTGGGTTTTCATCAACGGCACTTTTAATTCTGTCCATGACATCCATGGTTTAAACCTCATTTTATCTGAATGATTATTATATCACTACTTAACGGCCTTTGATGAGTACTTTGAAGCCGTACAAGCAGAATATTACAAATCCAATCAATGCCCACTCTGGAATGCTTAGACCAAACAGTGTCCACTGAACTTCAGCACACTCGCCGGAGCCCTCAAAAACTTTACTAAGTACGGATGTAAACGGTAGGTTGTCCATCCAGTAGGATAAGCCAGGGCCACATGATGGTACTTTCTCTGGCGGCAGATGCTGCAACCAGGATTGACGGCCAGATATAGCCCCGCCACAAATGGCTGCAATTATTATCAGAAATGCGTAGCCACGTCGGCCAAAGCTTGTGGAAGGATTGTGTAGTGCGCCGACGAGAAATATTGCCCCGATAACCATTACCGCGACGCGCTGGAAAATACACAAAGGGCAGGGGTCTAATAACATGTAATATTGCATAAATAATGCAACGCCCATCATCAGTGCACAGATCAAAAAACCAATGAGAAACATCGGGCGAATGGAGTATTCATTATTCATAATAATGTCGCTTAGTAGTTAGGTAAGTGGCGTGCTAAATTTAATAACGAAGAGTCTAAACTATTAGATGTAATTGTTCAGCCTGCAGGCAAAAAAAAATCAAATGTTAACGGTTTTTTAGCATTGTAAAGATGTGTAAGCCTGATAGAGATTCACTCTGCTTTGTGCAAGAATAATAGTGAACAAACGGTTAGAATACTTGTCAAAATCCAGAGAGAATATAAAAGGCCGTCATGTTAAAACTCAGAATTCCTCCGCCAGTTTACGCGCTAAGCACTGCCGTATTGATGTGGCTGTTGGACAGCATGTTCCCAGTGATTGAGTTAGTTAAGGCACCGTGGAATTGGATCGGATGGTTTTTTATTATTGCTGGTCTGTTTATTGATTTATGGTCTATGAGATTGTTTTTGAAGGAAGAAACGACGATAAACCCGTTTAAACCTGACAACTCTAAAAGTATCGTTGAGCAGGGAATATATCAATACAGTCGAAACCCTATGTACTTGGGATTGTTAAGTATTCTACTGGGAGTAGCTATCTTATTGGGTAGTTTGTCACCGTTATTTTGTCTGCCTTTTTTTGTGCTGATAATTACAACGCAGCAAATAATCCCTGAAGAAATGACACTCACCAATAAATTTGGTCAAGTGTATCTGGACTACAAACACCGCGTAAGGAGATGGTTATGAAATTTAAACTGACTGTTCTGGTTACCGCTATGGCGATTCCAAGCGTGCTTTGGGCTGGAGTAAACTTCTTAAATATAGATCCTGTTTATGTGATCACACACACTGAGCGTGAGACTAATACCACGCCATTGATCCGAAATTATCGATTAGAATGGAATCAACAGCTGGGTAAATTTGATTTGTTGCCGGGTACTAAGCAGCGTCCTATTACGGTTGAAGAATCAAAGGATCCTGTAATTGTTGAACCTCAGCCTAACGAACCTATTTATTACAGTGATGATTTTTCAGTTTGACGCTGAAATCAACGTACCGACGCCTTGATCCGTTAGCAGTTCAAGTAATATAGCGTGTTCAACGCGTCCATCTAGAATACAGGCTGACGCTGCACCATCCGACGCCGCGTCTAATGCACAGCTGACTTTTGGTAGCATGCCGCCTTGGATAGTTCCATCTTCAATTAGCGAAGTAATTTCAGTCGCAGTCAAATTTCTTAATAATTCACCGCTAGCGTTTAAAACACCTGGGGTGTTAGTTAACAGTAGTAACCGTTCCGCCTTTAGAGCAACCGCGATTTTGCCAGCGGCAATGTCGGCATTCACATTATATGACGCTCCATCTTCGCCAATGCCGATAGGCGCAATAACAGGAATGAATGCTTCTCTTTGCAACGAGTGGATTACTGTTGGATCTATGGTT
>CALAJG010000173.1 GCA_937923375.1 uncultured Leucothrix sp. | reverse complement strand
CTGTAATGAGGTATTTAAAATCACCACCTTGGTCAACGGTTTTCGCTTGGCGGATTTAGTTGAAGCGTTTTTGTTTTTCTCAGATTTTGCCATTTGCCAGCCCTAATATTGACTTACTTACGCTGTAAGTATACAGTATTTCTGTAAACTTACAGCGTAAGTAATGGAGAAAGTAATGAAAGCTGCAGTCTATGAAAAGTACGGGCCTCCTGAAGCGTTAGCAGTTAAGGATGTACCAGTGCCGGTTCCACAAGCCGGGGAAGTATTGGTGCGAGTACACGCTTCTACTGTGAATCGAACGGACTGTGGGTTTTTACGCGGCAGGCCGCTAATTGTTCGTTTATTCAGTGGCTTACGTAAACCTAAATCAACCATCCTTGGTTGCGAATTCGCTGGTGAAGTCGTTGAGGTCGGGGAAGGCGTCAAAGAATTTGCAGTGGGTAGCAGAGTCATTGGATTTAAGGATGATGACTTCGGTTTTGGTGGCCACGCTGAGTTTACGGTGATGCCAATGACTGATAAGGGCATGATCGCAAAAATCCCAGAACGCTTTAGTTATGAAGAAGCCGCTCCTGGTTTTGAGGGATCACACTATGCTTTGCATTACATAAGAGCGGCTAAAATTTCAAAAGAACACGCGGTACTCGTCAATGGTGCAACCGGTGCTATTGGTTCTGCTGCTGTGCAAATCATCAAGCATTTAGGTGCTCACGTTACTGCGGTGTGTGCGGGCGAGCATGTTGAGCTTGCTAGATCGTTGGGAGCTGATGACGTTATCGACTACGAAGCAGCGGATTTTACTCAGCTTGATAAACAGTTCGATGTCATATTTGATGCTGTTGGCAAAAGTACTTTTGGGCGTTGTAAGAAAATCCTCACACAAGAGGGTATTTATATGTCGACGGAGTTGGGTCCTTACTCTCAGAATCCGTTTCTGGCGCTTCTGACTAAGTTCTATGGCAAGCAGCGGGTGTTGTTTCCAATCCCTGAAAACTCCAGGCAAGATGCTGATTATTTAGCTGATTTGATGGATAAGGGAGTATACCAGCCTGTGGTTGATAAGGTTTATGGATTGGATGACATTGTTGACGCGTTTCATTACGTCGAGACAGGGATGAAGGTTGGGAATGTTGTGATTAAAGTGGGATAGATAAGACCTTTTTTCCTCTATTCGGATGATGTGTTCGTGGTGTGTGGTATTTGATTTACTTCGCCGCCTCGTCGCAAACTTATGCAGGAACCATAATTCAGGAAGACTCGGAAGGACTGCGTAAATCAAATATCATACGCCACTGGTTGGGTTACTGTTCCAGAGATGTTCGGGTATCAAACTGTATTCGGTTGTAGACTGATTAAGCGTTCGGTGTTGTGTTTGTCGGCAGGCATTAATATTTACTCATGAAGTTGATCAATGTTGCTCGAACGAGTATAAATTTAATTAGATCTTAGAGGGATATTGAAATGATAAAAAATTACCTAGTACCTAGTGGTTTGGCACTAATGATGTCTGGATGTGTTGCTTCTACAACGACTAACAATAGCGATGGTTACACCGATGCTGGATTAAATAAGCCGGTTAGCAGCGAACGCTGCCTGGCTTCTCCGCCTAAAGATGTTCACCTATGGATTAATTCGATGCCGGGGCCCGGTGTTGGAAAGAAATATCCTTTACGTGCTACTTTTACCACGACGACCGGAACGCCGGGTTATCAATTTGCTTTAAAAGTAGATCAGGTGATGGAAAGCTTCCCAGAGCAGGTGATATTGGATCTCATCGTTACCCGACCTTTAGGAATGGTTGCTCAGGTTGTCACAGAAAATAAAGTGAATATCAAACTCGATAACTTTCCGGGTTCAGAGGGAAGTTCGGTACAGGTGAATTGTGCGGGTAAGCTGTTCTTTAAGGTCGATAAGGTAATGGCGGTTCACTGATTGGATATTGATGCGAGAGACTGATTAGGTCTCTCGGATTAACTTCAATAGAAAGAGTGGGGTCTACTGGAGGCTTTTTGCCTGTTTAACCCAGTCATCCCGCAGTGCACGCCCCTGCAACCCTAACTGATCATCAAGTGCCTGAGCTTGTTTGGGTGTTAGTGCTGCTAATTGCGCATAAGTTTTGATTCCTGAAGCAACCAGCTTTTCTTCCAGCTTCGGGCCAATGCCTTTAATTTTGCTTAGATCGTCGGGCTTTGAGGATGTAGAAGGTTTCTGTTTCGCCGCTGATTTCTGAGAGCTTGCCGCTTCTTTGGCTGGTGTCTGCTTTGCTGAAGAGGCTTTGGCGCTTCCAGTTTTAGAAATTGGTTTAGCTTGCCCAGTGGACTTCTCAACTTTTTTTACAGCAGTAGGCTTAGAAACGCGCGTAACAGTGGGTTTGAATGCTTCCGGCTCAGGCGTAGACGTTTCACTTCGTGCAGCTAATTTATCCTCGAGCGTTTTTATCCGCTTCCACAGCATTTCATTTTCAAGCTTGGCTTCCTGAAGCTGTTCTAACAACTCGTCGTGTGCTCTTTTGGAGGGTATGCCAAATAACTTCAGCTTTTCTTCAACCATTGATTCTACGACACGTTTTAAGGTATCAGAGTCTGGCGTAAACCGGTCATCGCTTCGTACGGTGCCGAGGATTTGCTTGACAATATCATCAGCCTGCTTAAAGTTTTTGGCTATCTCTTCAGACCAATCGTTAAAGTTCATGGTTTATATTCCTATGAAATTATTATTTTAAAAAACAATAGCATGCGAAGTCATGAGTCGCAACTTGCTCGATTAGATGTCAACAGAAGTAACGTTTTGTTAGACTTCAAATAGGTTTGAAGTTCAGTGGCATGCAGATTGCTCATGACATATGCTCAACCATCCCTGAGTTTTCCGCAGTCAAACCCTCAACAACCCCAGCATAATCCGCCGCATCTTTATTTTGGCTTAGCTTCCACTGACCAACCAAATCAGTTATCACTATCTCAACACCAACAATCCCACGTACCTGCCTATCGATAAAGTCAGAAGGTGCATCACTCACTTTCCAAGGTGTTTTTTGGCCTGCCTCATGCTGCCCAGTTAGTGAGTTTAAATGGGCAAGTAACCAAGTCGAATCACGCTTTATCGTCAGTTTTCCTCTGGCGTGGACGACCATATAATTCCATGTTGGAACCACTTTGCCATGCTCTTGTTTTGACGCATACCAGTTTGGTGAGATGTAGGCACTTGCGCCTTGAAATATCACCAGCACTTCCTGCTCGGCCTCAACTGACTTCCAGACAGGATTAGCAATCGCTACGTGCCCGCGTAAAGTGCCTAGATCACCATCCACTTCAGAAGCATGTAAAACAAAAGGGATGTGGTCGGCAACGGGCATTGCTTCTGAAACCGTTACCAGTGTCCCGAATGGGTTGTTACTTAGAAGCGAGTGTAAGCACTCTATTCTATCTTCGCGATATATCGGAGGGATGAGCATTTTTAGTTAACCGTATTGGTTTTGAAATGTAATCGATAGTCAGTCGGTGAGGTTTTCAGCGTCCGCACAAACGCCCGACGCATTCGCTCATCATCATTAAATCCACAGCGACTTGCAATGTCTTTAACACCCAAGTCGGTGGTTTCTAGCAACTCCCGAGCTACCTCAATGCGAATCGCCTCAACCGCTTTAGCAGGTGTGATTTTCATTTGTGATGAATAGAGTCGCGAGAAGTTTCGGGAGCTCATATTGCATTGTGCCGCGAGTTCTTCGATTCTAAGGTCAGATTGTAAATTACCAGCAACCCATTCATGTAGCTGATCAAATCGTCCGGATGTATCTAAAGACTGTCGATCCAGCGCGGGACTAAACTGAGACTGGCCGCCCGAACGAACCATTGGCGTGACCATTGAGCGCGCCATTTCAAGCGCGGCGGGTCGGCCCAAGTCTTCTGCAACGACAGCCAATGCCATATCCATTCCAGCGGTAATCCCTGCCGACGTCCAGATGTGGTCATCTTTAATATAAATGGGATCAACTTCTACCCGAACCTTGGGGAACTCATCTTCCAGCTGGCGGCAATCTTCCCAGTGCGTAACTGCTCTGCGCCCATCCAATATGCCCGTTGCTGCAAGAATCAGTGCGCCAGAACATACTGAACAGACTCGCTCGGATGAGGCCGCTAGCGTTGTGA
>CALAJG010000172.1 GCA_937923375.1 uncultured Leucothrix sp. | reverse complement strand
ACGTGCAGTATTGCCAATCGTTATCCATGGTGATGCTGCATTAGCCGGTCAGGGCGTCAACATGGAAATGTTGAATATGTCGGCGACCCGCGGATACCAAATCTCTGGAACCATTCATATTGTGGTTAACAATCAGATTGGCTTTACCACTAGCGCCATTTCTGACGCGCGCTCCACTGAGTATTGTACAGACCTTGCCAAAATGGTGAACTCTCCGGTGTTCCATGTGAATGCGGATGACCCCGAAGCGGTTATCAATGTGACGCGTCTGGCGGCTGATTATCGCCTGAAATTCAGAAAAGATGTATTCATTGATTTAGTCTGTTATCGCCGTCACGGGCACAATGAAGCGGATGAGCCTTCGGCCACGCAGCCGCTAATGTACAAAAAAATCAAAAGTTTATCGCGAGCTCAAGAACTTTATGCCAACAAGCTAATTGAGCAAGGCATCGTAACTAAAGCCGAAGTTGATGGTTATATTGCGGATTACCGTAAAGCCTTGGAAGAGGGTCGTGAAACGGTACCGCACTTGATACCACCGGGTCAGCATCAACAAGATTTTCCGATTAACTGGGAGCGTTTCAAACATACCCCTTGGGATATTGAAGTCGATACCACCATTAGTGAAGAACAGTTCAAAAGACTTGGGTTAAAAATTACTGAAACGCCTGAAGATTTTGCACTCAACGCTCGTGTTAAATCCATCAACGATAAGCGCAAGCAGATGGCAAATCTCGAAATCCCTACTGATTGGGGCTTTGGTGAGAATCTTGCCTATGCGTCTATACTTGAAGAAGGTAACCCAATCAGGCTATCGGGTGAAGACTGCGGTCGCGGAACGTTCTTCCATCGCCATGCCGTTTTCCATGATCAAAAAGACGGTTCTCTGCACGTCCCGCTCAAGCATATCACTGACAATAGAAAGTCATTCGTCGTGATTGATTCGTTGCTTTCTGAAGAGGCAGTGTTAGCGTTTGAGTATGGCTATGCTTCAACTGAAGCGGATAAGCTGGTTATTTGGGAAGCGCAGTTTGGTGACTTTGCTAACGGTGCCCAAATGGTTATTGACCAATTTATTAGCTCGGCACACCAAAAATGGGCGCTGCGCTGTGGTCTCGTGATGTTGCTGCCTCATGGTTATGAAGGAATGGGACCAGAACATTCCTCAGCTCGTTTGGAGCGCTTTATGCAGCTGTGTGCGCAGGAAAATATGCAAGTTTGTATACCCAGTACACCAGCGCAGATATTCCATATGCTACGTCGCCAGATCAAGCGTGAAGTCCGCATACCATTAGTTGTGATGACACCTAAAAGCTTGTTACGCCACCCACAAGCTGTCAATACAATGGCTGACTACACGGAGCGAGGTTTCCAAAACGTTATCGATGAGATTGATGATATCAATCCTTCGGCTGTCACAGAGTTAGTGCTATGTAGCGGTAAGGTTTACTACGAGCTACTCGAGGCCAGACGTGAAAACGACCTTAAGCACATCGCCATTATCCGTTTAGAGCAGCTGTATCCGTTCCCTAAGAATGATCTACTGGCCGTGCTAGCCAAATATCCTAATGTTGATTTGTACAAGTGGTGTCAGGAAGAACCGTTCAATCAGGGAGCTTGGTTAAGCATTCAGCCAAATATTCGCGATGCACTAGCCGAAGGTGCCAACCTCAAGCCGTTTACGCGAGCTTCAATGGCCGCCCCGGCAGAAGGCAGTACCAAAGCACATAAAGTGGCACAAGAAAAAATAATTGCCACCACGCTTGGACTGATTTGATTTTCTAAAGAGTATATATAAACACTATGATTGATAAGCACGTCGATGTTTTGCTAGTGGGTGCTGGTGCGATGAGTAGCACTCTGGGGGCCTTATTAAACGAACTTGATCCAAACCTCACCATGTTGATGGTTGAGCGCTTGGAAAAGGGAGCACAGGAGAGCACTAGTGGTTGGAATAATGCGGGTACCGGGCATGCAGCCTATTGTGAGCTGAACTACACGTCGGTGAATGCCGATGGCAGTATGGATACAGGTAAGCCAGAATTTATCAACCCTGCGTTTGAGAGAAGTTTGCAATTTTGGTCGTATCTGGTGAATCAGGACATCCTTCCTGAGCCTTCTCAGTTCATCAATGCTACACCTCACATGAGTTTTGTTTGGGGTGAGGGTAACGTTGACTTTTTACGTCGACGGTTTGAAGCGATGCATGTGCATCATCTGTTTAAAGACATGGAGTTTTCAGATGATCCTGAGGTGCTGCGCGAGTGGTTCCCGCTGATCATGAATGGCCGCGACCCTAACCAAAAAGTGGCTGCAACCCGTGTTCGCTACGGTAGTGATGTCGACTTTGGGGTGATCTCGAGAAGCATCGTGCGTAACTTACGCGAGAAAGAGAACTTCGATCTCTGGCTGAACTATAACGTAGACGACCTGCATCAACGAGAAAATGGTGAATGGCAAGTGCATATGCGTCACCGCGAAACGGATATGTTGAAAATAGTTCGTGCAAAATTCGTCTTTCTGGGTGCGGGTGGCGGTGCATTGCCGCTACTGCAAAAGTCAGGAATTCCCGAAAGCAAAGGGTATGCGGGTTTTCCAGTTAGCGGGCAGTGGTTAGTTTGTCACAATCCGGAAATCGTTAATCAGCATCAGGCAAAGGTTTATGGTAAAGCGCCAATTGGTGCGCCGCCAATGTCGGTTCCGCATTTAGATACGCGCGTTATCGGTGGTAAAAAGGCTTTGTTGTTCGGCCCATTCGCAGGCTTCACCACCAAGTTCTTAAAACGTGGTTCTATCTTTGATCTGATCAAATCTGTACGACCTGATAACTTGATTCCTTTGCTGTCGGTGGCGCGCGACAATATGGATTTGACGCGGTACCTGATTCAGGAAGCCAAGCAGACCGTCGCTAACCGAGTTGATACGTTGCAGCTGTTCTATAAAGAGGCTAAAGCCGAAGACTGGGAGTTGTTACACGCCGGTCAGCGTGTTCAGATTATCAAGAAGCACCCTGAGAAAGGCGGCAAGCTAGAGTTTGGTACTGAGGTAGTTGCCTCTGCTGACGGTAGTTTGGTGGCATTATTAGGTGCGTCGCCTGGTGCATCAACCGCAGTGCAAACGATGGTTGAGGTGATCGAGAGATGCTTCAAAGACAGGTTGGAGCAGGATGATTGGAAGCCACGCTTGAAGGAGATGATTCCTTCTTATGGTGAATCTTTGGGGCAGGACGCTGAGTTGCTGCATCGAGTGCGTAAGCATACCTTGAGTACGTTGAAGCTGGATGATAATTACGAAAGCTAGTTCATTTGTTTTTACATTAAGTCTTAGAAAGGCGGGTGCGATGCACTCGCCTTTTTATTATGTGATTG
>CALAJG010000171.1 GCA_937923375.1 uncultured Leucothrix sp. | reverse complement strand
AGAGTACTACTTAACAGACTGTGTGGCCCATGCAGTCGAAGAAGGCGCAAGTATTACCTCCGTAGACTGTTCAGATCCTAACGAAATCCAAGGTGTTAATAATCGTCAGCAGCAGGCTATGCTTGAGCGCGCATTTCAACTCACTCAAGCCGAATCTCTAATGGCTAAAGGTGTAACACTGATTGATCCTGCGCGGTTAGATGTTCGTGGAGATGTGTCGGTTGGTAAAGATGTGCTAATTGATATCAACGTTGTATTTATTGGTGATGTCAAAATCGGTGACAATGTTGTTATAGAGCCTAACTGTATTATTCAGGATGCTGTGATTGGTTCAAACGTTACTATAAAATCTAATTCAGTGATCGACAGTGCCAACATTGGAGATCAGTGCGATGTCGGCCCATTCGCAAGAATTCGCCCTGGAACGATTATGTCACCAGGCGCTAAAGTTGGAAATTTCGTTGAAATTAAGAAGAGTATCGTTGGTAAGGGTAGTAAAATAAGCCACCTTAGTTATATTGGTGACACAGAAATGGGTGCTGATGTAAATATCGGCGCTGGTACTATTACCTGTAATTATGATGGTGTAAATAAATTTAAAACTATCATTGGTGATGATGTGTTTGTCGGCTCAGATACGCAGCTTGTAGCGCCTGTGGTCGTCAAAGAAGGATCAACAATCGGTGCAGGCTCTACAATTACTAAAGATACGCCGGAGCAGCAGTTGACATTGTCTCGGGCTAAACAAATAAGTATTCCAGGTTGGAATCGACCAAAAAAATAAAAAAACGAGGAAGATGTATGTGTGGGATTGTAGGAGCAATTGCTCAACGTAATGTAATCAGTATTCTTATAGAAGGTTTGCGCCGTCTAGAATATCGTGGTTATGACTCTGCAGGTGCTGCGGTACTTGATCGTGATGGTCAGATTAAGAGGACTCGCGCCCTAGGCAAGGTCATTGAATTAGAGAATAAATTAGATGAATCACCGCTTCTTGGCACGATAGGTATCGCACATACACGTTGGGCAACGCATGGTGCGCCTGCGGAACATAATGCTCACCCTCATGTAAGTAATGATCGAATTGCTGTGGTGCACAATGGAATCATTGAAAATCACGAAGAGCTACGTTCGGATTTGACTGCTAAGGGTTATCAGTTCACTTCTGAGACTGATACCGAAGTTGTTGTTCATTTAATCGATACTTATCTCAAGGCGGGTACGTCTTTACTAGACGCTGTTAACTCCGCTACCAATGATCTAAGAGGGGCTTACGCGCTTGGAGTCATCTCAAAGGAAGATCCTGATACATTAGTGGCAGTCCGTCAGGGCAGCCCCTTAGTGCTTGGCTTGGGTATCGATGAATACTTTGTTGGTTCTGATATTCAAGCATTGTTGCCGGTGACCAATCGTTTTATTTATCTTGAAAACGGTGACTCTGTAAAGATGAGTTTAAGCGGCTACGAGATTTACGATTTAAATGGAAAATCAGTTGAGCGTAACGTAAAAGAGTCTGCGGCGAGCTCGATGGATTCAGAGCTGGGTCAATACCGTCACTTCATGCTAAAGGAAATTTATGAGCAGCCGGTTGCGGTACAGAATACGTTGACGGGACGAATTGATAAAACCAATATGCGGGACTGTATTGCTGGTGACCAGGAAAAACTAAAGTCAGTCTTCGAAAAAATTCGTGAGGTTCAGATCATCGCCTGTGGTACAAGTTACCATGCTGGACTCACTGCAAGATACTGGATTGAAAGTTTGACAGACATTCCTTGTCAGGTTGAAGTCGCTAGTGAGTATCGCTATCGGCGCCAACCTAAACGCGATGATGTGTTGTTTGTAACCATTTCACAATCAGGTGAAACCGCCGATACATTGGCCGCACTTGAAAAAGTTAAAGAGGACGGTTGTTTAGGCACTTTGACTATTTGTAATGTCCCAGAGAGCTCGCTGACCCGCGAATCTGATTTTGCATTAATGACGATTGCCGGGCCAGAAATTGGTGTTGCATCGACAAAGGCATTTACTACCCAACTTGTTGCCCTCCAATTATTAACTATAAGCCTGATGCAGCGGAATCCAGAGAATTCTGCCAGGATTGCTAAAGCTCAGGAGATGATTGGTAATTTAAAGCAATTACCTGCTCTCCTCGAAATGGCACTTCAGCAAGATAAGGCAATAAAGCAGATGGGAGAAGCATTCATCGATAAGCATCATGCACTGTTTTTGGGTCGAGGTGATTTGTACCCGATTGCGATGGAGGGTGCGCTTAAGCTTAAAGAAATCTCCTACATCCATGCGGAAGCTTACCCTGCAGGCGAGCTTAAGCACGGGCCTCTGGCATTAGTCGATAGTGAAATGCCAATTGTGGCAGTGGCGCCCAAAACTAACCTGCTTGAAAAACTAAAATCAAATCTAGAGGAAGTCCGTTCGCGTGGAGGCGAGCTTTATTTGTTTGCTGATGAAAATGGCGATATCCAAGAGCAGGCAAATATTCATATTGTCAGCGTGCCTGAAGTGCCAGAAAGTCTGATTCCAATTATCTATACAATTCCGCTACAATTACTGTCTTACCATGTGGCAGTTTTTAAAGGAACTGATGTTGATAAGCCAAGAAATCTCGCCAAATCTGTTACGGTCGAGTAGAAACGGTGCTGACTATGCAAACGGTTAAAGTATTGTATTTCGCCAGTTTGCGTGAATTGCTTGGAGTGGCAGAGTCTAGTATCGACCTAAAAGATGCTAGCGATGCCGCTTCGGTTTGGAAAGCAATAAATCCCTCGATAGATTTGCCTGATGCTAGTTTAGTTGCGATTAATCAATCGTACGCTTCATTAGATGCCGTGGTTCAACCGGGTGACGAGGTTGCTTTCTTCCCTCCGGTTACTGGAGGGTAAAATCTATGGCACAGTTGATTAAGGTCCAAACGGAAGCGCTCAAGCCTTGGATAGAAATCTCTGATTTTCAAACTAGCAACTTTCAAAATCATACAAATTATGGCGCTACAGCGACTTTTGTTGGCACCATGCGTGATTTAAATGAAGGCGATGAGGTGCTTGAAATGACTCTTGAGCATTATTCTGCTATGACGGAAAAACAGCTGCAAGAAATTGTTGACGAGGCAAACGAAAAGTGGCCGCTGTTACACGTCTTGCTTATGCATCGGGTGGGTAAGATTCTGCCGGCAGACCCGATTGTATTAGTCGCTGTTTGGTCGGCGCATCGTGCGGCTGCTTTTGATGGATGCCGCTTCCTAATGGAAGCACTTAAGCATAAGGCACCGTTTTGGAAGAAAGAAAATCTAATGTCAGGCGAGTCGCGTTGGGTTGAGAAAAATACTCCAGGTACCTAAATGGTAGGCACTCCATCGCTGTTTGAAAGTTACTAAGGTTTGTTAAGCCAACCCTGAAAGCAGAGTTGGCTTTTGAAAACTTATCAGCAAGAGCAAGATATTAGGCGTTAACCCACTGCCCATTGACCATACACGCTTTTCCCTGGACAAACTGTGGCGTTCCGCCCATATCTACAGTCATTGTATAGTTACGACATTGTGCCGGGGTATTGTTAACCGCTGCCTGATAACTGCTTGTTGGAGTGATTGCATAGGTGGCACCTGACTGATTATTCTGCCAGCGTACCCGGCTATTATCCGGAGCACTCGACATAGCTTGATGAAGGTTTCGCTGATCATTTCCATCTAAAGGGCGACCCAAAGTCGCACCAATATAGCCACCAATAGCCGCGCCCAGTAGGCGTGAGACCTTTTTACCCTTGCCTCCACCAAACTCCTTGCCAATTTCGCTACCTATTACTGCGCCAATCACTGCGCGAGTCTCGCTATTACTCATAGCGCCACCAGCACAGCCAGTAATAAACCCTGTAGAAATGATAGATACGGCCAACAGGCCACTTTTTAAGTTCTTATTCATGAATATTCCTTATTTTAGTTAGATAGCAATAAATCTATATGACTTAAGCGTTTATATTTAGTTCGATAAAACAACAGATTCTAGAACAGCAAGATGTATTAGAGCTTAACTATTAAAGTCAGGTGCATAAACATCGGGCGCAAAGTTGTCGAAGCGCGTGTACTTGCCGTGGAAAGTAAGTCGAACGGTGCCAATTGGCCCATTTCTTTGCTTGCCAATAATGATTTCGGCCTGGCCTTTTTGTGGTGAGTCCTCGTCATACACTTCGTCGCGATAAACAAACATAATAATATCTGCGTCTTGCTCAATCGCCCCGGACTCACGTAGGTCAGACATGATTGGACGCTTATTGGGACGCTGCTCCAGACTTCGATTTAGCTGGGACAAGGCGATAACTGGACATTTTAGCTCTTTAGCAAGGCCCTTCAGCGAGCGTGAGATTTCTGATATTTCGGCCGCCCGATTGTCGGATTTTGTTCCTGATTGCATTAACTGTATGTAGTCAATAACAATAACACCGAGTTGTCCATGCTCACGAGCAAGACGCCTTGTTTTAGCGCGAAGTTCAGTCGGTGACTGTCCTGCTGTATCATCGATGAATAGTTTGGTCTTTGAAAAGGCTTTAACTGCCATGGCCACACGAGGCCAATCTTCATCGCGTATTTTACCGGTTCGAATATCACTTAGAGGAACACGCCCATGCGACGCGAACATTCTGAGAATCAATTGCTCGGCTGGCATTTCCATGCTGAAGATAACAACGGGCTTGTCGTTAAGTGCCACGTGTTCAGCAATATTCATTGAAAATGTCGTTTTACCCATTGCAGGGCGTCCGGCTACGATAATCAAATCACCTGCATTTAAGCCTGAAGTATTTTCATCGAGCTCTGAGTAACCGGTGGCTGTTCCCGTTATGGTGCCATCAGTTTCTGCTAGGCGCTGAATTTGATCCAAGCTTTCTTTTAGCAGCTCTTTAATCGGCTTAAACGATTGTTGGCGGGTGCCTTGCTCTGCAATTTTAAAGACACGCTGTTCTGCTTCATCCAATAAAGATTTGCTGTCTCTTTCACCACTATTAAATGCTAGATCGGAAATATCCGTTCCAACGCTAATCAACTGACGTAATACTGATTTTTCTCTAACAATATCAGCGTAAGCTCTAATGTTAGCAGCACTTGGGGTGTCCTTTGCCAGAGTACCTAAGTAGCTAGTACCACCGGCATTTTCAAGCTCAGAGCGTTGTTTTAACCATTCTGACAGCGTTATCCAGTCAAGTGGTTTACTCTCTTCGGCAAGTTGGGCAATAGAGCGAAAAATTAAACGATGATCTTTCCGGTAGAAATCTTCTTCAGATACCCTATCTGCAATAATGTCCCAAGCACGGTTATCGAGCATAAGCCCGCCCAGCACGGATTGTTCCGCATCAATAGAGTGGGGTGGAATGCGTAACGATTCAAAACTCTCGGTCGACATTAACTTAGTTTACCTGTTTTAACCTTCACGAAAAATAACGAAACTCTTCCTGACATAGGGACTTCTTTTGTAACGCCGTTTTATTTTATCGTTAACCGCTATAGCTTCTGCTCGTGTATATGGGCCAAGTCGCACTAAGTAAAGGGGATTGCCACGTTGAGTGGTTTGCACAATAAATGATGAGTAACCATCAAGGGCAAACTTGTTCATGACTTTCTTCGCTTCTGTCAGGCTAGTCGTGGCGACGACCTGAACGCCAAATCCTGAAAAGTCATCTTTTTCAGTGAACGGATTCATACCTTGAATAGGGGAGGTAATTGTATTTGTGGACAACCCGAAAAAATTATTTTTCTTCAAATAGTTGTAGCCAAGGCCCAGTAGGACAATACCAACTAGAAAAATTAGAATTGTCTTAATTGCAATACCATTTTGTTTGGGCAAGGAGGAAATATTATTTTTGTAGCTTGGCATGTGGCAGCTTCCATATTTTATTATCGTCGGGGCATCCGATGCACGGTTGGTGCCCATATGATAATACATGCCTTGATAAACGTATACCGTCTGTCAAACCATAGTCACTTAATTATGCTGGCAAAATTAAGTGGTTATGATCTTTAGACTCAAATTACAGGCTTTCGGAAAGATAGTCTGTAATTTGCCTGGAATTGGTTGTAAAACGATGCCAAGTCAGAAATTCTAAAAATAGAACGTTAGACACTAAAGCAATCGTTTAGGGGGAAACTAACTTAGATTCATGATCAACATGATAAGGCCGAATAAAGTCAGCGCTAAGCCACTGCCAATGATCATTATCCGAGACATTATCGACCCGTCTTCTTCGTCTGGTTCATTCGTCATCATCATGACGTTGTCGTAGGCTTCCTGATTGACAGTTTTATTAGTGTCACGATTGAAGTACCGATTGTAAGAACTAAAATCTAAACTAAATTTTTCATCCTCTTTAAGATGAGATAATGTATCAATTAAGGGCAATTCACGTTTGTGAACTGGATTAATTGACTTGATACTTTGAGCTTCGTCAAGAATAGTAATACCGGATACTGTCCTGGAATAGCCAGTTTCATCCGTTATGTGGTAAGTCAGCATTCCTTTAGTGGCAGAACTAACTTGGTGCTCAATTTTATTTAAGGTAAAGGTCTTGATCATTGTCAGGACATCCGCGTTATGGTTATAGGTATTATGCGTGATACTAACTTCTTAGAGTTTTTCTAGTCTAACGCTTGACTATGAAATGGGGAATGATCTTCCGATAAGCGCAGCAAGGCAGCTAAAGCTTTTGTAGAATAGTTACTTTATTGATTCCTGAAACCTCAGCACAACGCTGTTTTAAAGAGGCTATCGTTGGTGAATCCAACGGTTCGGTAATAGATATCTCTAGAATTATGTCTCCATCAAGATAGTGAATCACAATATTGTCAAGCAACGCGTTAACCTGGTGTTGTTTAAGAATTGGATTGATGGATTCTAGTAAAGTCTGCCTATCTGGTAAATGCTTGGACGGTGCAGCGGTCTCGTCATCTTCAGGATCAATGTGGACCATGATGTCGCTTACTTCATCGTATTCCGCTCTAAGCTGGCTCATTACTTGTTCTGCAATGTGGTGACCCTCAGATACGCTTATATACGGAGAGACTTGAATATGAACATCAACCAACACGCTTGAACTCATTTTTCTAGTTCGCAGCATATGAGCGTTCTGAACACCTGGCACATTGCTAATCAACATGAGCATTGACTCGACTTTTTCACTCTCCCAGGCCGTATCAACTAATTCCAAGGTGCTATCTAAAATTAACTTGGCACCCATGTAGAAAATCATGACGGAGACCGCTACTGCAGCCAGTGCATCCAGCCAAGGAATAGAAAAAATAACGCTGGCAGTTACCCCAATGGCCACCATGACAGAAGAGATTGCATCGCTACGATGGTGGGTTGCATTGGCCTTAAGAAGAGATGAGTTAATACGCTTGCCCACGTGATACGTGTAGCGAAATAGGCCCTCTTTACAAAGGATGCCGAAAGCAGCCAACGCAATTGCCAGTATGCCCGGTTGCAAAAGTTTTTCTGGGTGTTGAAGTCTGTCAGCAGCGTCCAATGCGATCCCAATACCCACTGCGCCTAGCGCCATCCCAAGAATTATAGTTGCGATTGTTTCTATACGTTCGTGGCCATATGGATGGTCTTCATCAGCATCTTTGCTGGCCATTTTAGCGGCGATCAGTACTACAAAATCGGTAATTAAATCGGAAAGCGTATGAAAACCATCAGCGATTAGTGCTTGAGATTGTGCAATAACGCCACCGGCAACTTGTGCAAAGGCCAGTACAATATTGACGATGACACCAACCAATGTCACCTTGCGCGTTGCAAGGTAACGCTGCGTTTTTTTCTCTTGCTGGCTCAAGCGGCTTCTTCAGTGGTGAGCGCTGTAATAGTAAGTGCATGAAGTTCACCAGACGTAATGGCAGAGTTGACCGCAGCATAGACGAGTTGATGTCGTTTAACTTTATTTAATCCCTCAAAATCCTGACTAATAACGGTGGTTTCATACTTATAACCATCGCCTGAAACGGTTACCTCAGCTCCGGGAATAGCTGATGTGATTAGTTTTTCTACCGCTTCGTTACTGATACTCATGTGAAATTCCTGTTTTGACGTCATATGGTGATGAAATAACGGCATATTATAGCTTTTTTGATGAGGGCGTATAATACTAATAACAATTGGAATTAACCGGATAGTTCGATGGATCCTTATTTGCAAGCGCTTGCTAATAAAGTTAGCGAGACCAGCCCTAATTTTTGTGCTGCCTTAACGCGTGATGAGGTTGAGAAGTTTGTCGCTTTTACTCGTAGCAAAGAAATTGGGGCGAATGAAGTCCTCAGTGAACTGGGGACCATAAGCGATGAGCTATTTCTGGTGGTAGGTGGAGAAATAGTTCTTTATAGAGAAGAGCTGGGTGTTGAAATAGAGGTTGGTCGGTTAGGTCCCGGAACTTTAACTGGTCATATGTCTTTTTTCGATCGGCAGCCAAGAACGATTCGTTTACGTGGATCTAAAGACGGCGCGGAACTGTTAGGCGTTACCCGCCCGATGTACAAACGGCTTTGTATTGAGCATCCTTATATAAGTGTGAACTTGGTGGAGTTCGTAGTACTCAGCTTAGACAGCTTATTGAGGTCAACCAGTCGTGAGGTTTCAACCTTGTACCAAAAGTTGAATAAGCAGGACTGAACGAACCGTTTGAGCGTCAGTCAGATCCCTTAATTTCTGTGTCAGGTCCTATTTAATGTGGGTTGATTTATTGTACGGTCTATTATGGATAATTACCGTAGCCGCTGTGGTTTTTACGTTTCTTATGGCGCGACGTATCCGTAGAAATTCTGATATGCCAATCGAGCGTTTATTTGTCATGACCTTTGGGTTGTTATTTGGCATTGCTATGCTTTTTTTCTTTCTAAATAACCAATTGCATACAATAACCAGTGGTGATGAGGGAGGTGCCGTAAAGATGGCACATCATGATTTTGTGAAGCAAGTGTATCCGCCATTAATTACAGCCCAAAACAAGTTGACCCATCAAATCACCCAATTAAATGATCTACAAAAGCGAATTTTAAAACTTCGCAGTGAGCACCCTCAGCAGGCCGATCGCCTACAGTTTGTTTACAGTCAATGGTTAAATGAACGTAAAGAACTGAGTCAAATAAAGCTAAAACTCGATAGAAGTGTTCGCAATGCCTGGATACAGCACAGAACTCAGGATAAAAAAGTAGTCGCCTCTGCTTTTAATCGGCAAGCGGTCGATTGGGAGAAAATTATCAGTGATCGATTGGCACGCTTACAGGACAGCCAGTTAAAAGTTAATAATAAGATGCTCGATAATGTGATTATTCAGGATAAAAATCTATCACGTATAAGGCGAGGTAAGAACGCTAATTTCGCCACGAGTGGCGCCGTTTTCAAGTCTGCTTTTACCCCTGAAACAACTGCGACCTTGCTAGCGTATTTTGATGAGACATCGCCAGATTTGGCTAAACAGTTTGAGGAAATGGGTAATGAAATAAATATCGCTAGCCAACGTGGTAGAGAAGTTCGTAACTACGCAATAGAAAACCCTGATCTTAAGCCTACCTTGGATAAAGTCATGACTAACTGGTTGCAACTTGAAAATAAGTCCATCTACTATCGGGATCAGTTACTGCATGCTATTCAAGGACGATATTTGGCCGTTATACTGGGGACTAATAAACGGACCAATAAGCTACGCCGTTTGGATAAAAAACTTAAACAAAAAATCCCCGAGCTTCATGGTGAGCTAAAGAAGTCTCGCTCGTCACTCGAAAAAAGTTATAAAACTGGCCCACGGTAATGGCTGGTTTGGAGAATAAAATGTTGATATCAAATCTTGAAACTATCCCTGATCGAAGGGTAGTGAAGCATCTTGGTTTAGTGCAGGGGAGTTCTGTTCGGGCTAAACATGTCGGTAGGGACATCATGGCCAGTATCAAAAACCTGTTTGGTGGTGAATTAGTTGGCTATACAGAGCTGCTGTCGGAGTCCCGTGAAGAGGCCATGGAACGCTTAGTACAACAGGCTGAGGCAGTCGGGGCTAACGCAATTTTAAATGTGCGTTTCTCAACCTCAAGTGTGGCCCAGGGTGCTGCTGAGATTTACGTCTATGGAACGGGTGTGATTCTGGAGTAATTTACTATGAGCTTGCAGATCCTCCTCTTTTTATTATTGCTCGTGTTAGGTTATTTTATTGGTTCTTATCTAGAGCGAAAACATTATCGCTCGATCATTAAACGCGAAGCCGCATTAAATGTACTGCCCGCGGTTGCCAGCAAGATATTACCCGCCGGCTCCGAGTCCTATGAGCAAACGCTGGTGCTTGGTAACGTGACAATCTCTGTAGACTACTTCAAACGATTTCTCGCAACGTTGCATAACTTTTTCGGCGGTAGTGTAAGTTCTTACGAAACATTATTAGACCGCGCACGTCGGGAAGCCTTGCTGCGCATGAAACAGGAGGCGCAGAGACTTAACGCCGACCTTGTGTTGAATGTTAAATATGAAACGGCTTCAATATATAAAGGCAGCGGCAGTGGCGTAGGATCGGTTGAGGTGCTGGCCTATGGCACCGCGATGATTCCTAAACGATCAGCGACATGAAGTACGAGAATCCATTGCTTCCTGAAGGAATCAATACTAGTAAATCACACCCTCTGAAGACATTCTTCACACTAATCATGGGCTTACTAGTAGTCTTAATTGTAAGTGCCTGGTTGTTGGGGATCGGCGGAGGCTACCTCGCAAGCAAGATTCCATACTCTCAGGAAAAACGCTTGGCAGATAACTATGCTGAAGCTGCTGCTCCCAAAACGGAATTACTTGATTATCTGCAAACGCTTGCTGATAAGGTGAGTAGCGCCATGCAGTTACCATCTGAGATGAAAATAACGGTGCATTATGTCGCGGATGACGTGGAGAATGCCTTTGCGACCATTGGCGGTAATATCTTTCTCTACAAAGGTCTACTTGAAAAGCTTCCTAATGAAAATGCACTGGCAATGTTGATCGGGCATGAAATTGGTCACGTTAGGCACCGAGACCCGATTATTTCAATCGGTCAAAGTGCAGCAATTTCCACCGGCATGATGTTGCTACTGGGCAGTACGGATACGGGTATATTAGGAAGTGCCGGTCTGCTAACGCAAATGCAATTCAGTCGTGAGATGGAAATTCGTTCTGACGAAACGGGTTTAACTGCAATTGAAAGTCTTTATGGCCATGTGAATGGGGCCTTAGATTTATATAGCGTACTGGAGGCAATCAGTGAATCGAGCCCATTTGAGCCTCCTCAGTTCTTTTCTACTCACCCTGTTAGTGAAACACGCATTAAGGAGCTGGTAGAATTAATTGATGCAAAAAAATGGCGGCAAAGTATGCCTATTACGCCTTTGCCGGATAAGTTTTCCGTATGGTTGTCAGAGGGTTAGCTATATTTTCTAATACTTACCTGAGGAAACTAGCGTTTGGTTTGCAGAAAGCTGCCATTAATCGTTTTTTTACCCGCTTCATCGAAATTGGATTTAAGAAGTGGTACTTCTGTGAAATAGTTACATCACTGGCAAGCATGAGCAAGAAGGTTCAAACCGTTTGTCTGAATAATAACATTCCATAAAGGAAGATAAAAATGAAATACGCTCCCCCAAGCGTCGACAAAAGTCCTGCTCCCAGGCGACTGAATTTTTCAGTATTCCCTCATTTTTGAAGTAATTTTAGCTGCACTTAAACGTGCAGCGCATCAGCTTTGTTGTTAGCCCCCTAGAGTTCTACATAGAACTCATTTATGTCAAGGAACCCCCTTTGACGTAACCTTTGAGCCAAGCCGGTAATCGGCTTGGCTTTTTTAATGGATATCGCCATTCTGCAGTGGGTATTTCAAGTCTGCATTGAGCTGATGTGATAATATCCATTGAATGGTGACTCTGCCAATTAACAACCTTAAGTGAGGTCTTGTGTATCAATTTATAGACAGTCAGGAAGCCCTGACTGAATTCGTTAATAACATTCGGCTATGTGAATGGATTGTTATTGATACAGAGTTTATTCGTGAGAAGACTTACTACCCTCAGCTGTGTTTGATTCAGATTGCAGCCGATGAGCATCTTGCTTGTATCGACCCTATTGCTTTGGACGATTTATCAGAGCTTTATGCAGTATTTAACGATACTAAAGTCACCAAGGTTTTCCACGCGGCACAGCAGGATCTGGAAATTTTGTACTACGGCAGCGGCCAGGTACCGGCTCCAATATTTGATACTCAGCCCGCCGCATCGATTCTCGGCATTGGCGAACAGATCGGTTATGCGGGCTTAGTAGAGAAAGTCTTAGGTGTGAGTCTGGCTAAGGCAGAATCTCGTACGGATTGGTCAAGGAGGCCGCTAAGCAAAGCACAGTTGGAATATGCGATTGATGATGTTCGCTATTTGCAGCAGCTTTATCCCATCATTACAGAAAAGCTTAAAAAGGGTGATCGTCTGGATTGGCCAAGTCGGGACTTCAAGCGTTTAACTGATCCTGCAACCTATCAGCTGAATGCCCGGACGCGTTGGCAAAAAGTTAAAGGTCTGCAACATCTTAAACCTCAGCAATTATCTATCTTAAGAGAGTTGGCGGCATGGCGTGAAGAAGAAGCAGCTGAACGAAATCGGCCAAGACGCTGGATTATCGGTGATGAAGTACTGGTGGATTTAGCGAGGATACAGCCGGCTAATACCAATGCGATAGCTGAAATTAGAGGCGTCAGTCCAGATCAGGCTAAACGCTATGCGGCAGTATGGTTGGCAGGTATAGAGGCTGGTCGTAAGGCACCTAAAGAAGACTGGCCGGTAATGAAGCGACAGCAAAAGCCTAATCCGTCGACTGATGCGCTAGCAGAGATGCTGATGTTGGTGATTCGTTTGGAAGCTGAAAAGCAGGGGATTACTGCATCTGCTATCGCGAGCAAGAAGCAAGTGGTCTCAATGCTGCAAGACGAGAGAGAGACCCTGTCAGATGATTGGCGAGGCGGCTTAGTGAATGATGTCATGATGCAAGTGCGTAAAGGTGAACTAGTGCTTGGTGTTGCAGGTGGTAAAGCACAGTTGATCAGTCGTTTGTAAGCTGGCTATTTATAGATAATTGTAGAGTTAGGTATGTCTGGAAACACATTTGGAAAATTGTTTACGGTGACTTCATTTGGTGAAAGTCATGGTTTGGCAATCGGTTGTATTGTCGATGGTTGCCCTCCGGGGATGCAGCTATCAGAAGAAGATATTCAAGGTGACTTGGATCGCCGCCGCCCGGGGACTAGTCGCCATACCACGCAGCGGCGTGAGCCCGATGCGGTACAAATATTATCCGGTGTGTTTGAAGGAAAAACTACCGGCGCACCCATTGCGCTTTTGATTCACAATGTGGATCAGCGATCCAAGGACTATTCAAATATTCTGGATCGCTTTCGACCAGGTCATGCAGATTACACCTATTACAAGAAGTACGGTTTCCGTGACTATCGCGGTGGCGGGCGTTCATCGGCCAGAGAAACCGCGGTGCGTGTTGCGGCAGGAAGTATCGCAAAGAAGTATTTATTTGAGCGTTGTGGTGTCACCGTGCGAGGCTATCTTTCCCAGCTCGGTCCGATCAAAGCAGAAAAATTTGATTGGGATGAGATAGAGCGCAATCCGTTCTTTTGTCCCGATGCGGACAAGGTGCCTGAGATGGAAGCCTACATGGACGCTCTGCGAAAAGAAGGTAACTCGATAGGCGCAAAAATTTCAGCCATAGCCACGGGGGTTCCAGTGGGTCTGGGCGAACCCGTATTTGATCGCCTGGATGCTGACTTGGCGTTGGCGATGATGAGTATCAACGCGGCTAAAGGGGTAGAAATAGGCGCAGGCTTTGACAGCGTGACTCAAAAAGGCACAGAGCATCGTGATGAAATCACTATCGATGGCTTCCTGAGTAACAATGCAGGTGGTGTTTTAGGGGGGATTTCCTCGGGTCAGGACGTTGTGGTACATACCGCGTTTAAGCCGACTTCAAGTATGCGTCTACCCGGGCAAACCGTTGGATTAGACGGCCAGCCAAAAGAAGTCATTACCAAAGGCCG
This sequence comes from uncultured Leucothrix sp., assembly GCA_937923375.1. Classification (GTDB taxonomy): domain Bacteria; phylum Pseudomonadota; class Gammaproteobacteria; order Thiotrichales; family Thiotrichaceae; genus Leucothrix. The sequence continues at coordinate 9,489 of CALAJG010000171.1, read as the reverse complement.
TCATGATCCTTGTGTTGGCATTCGTGCGACGCCAATATGTGAAGCAATGCTAGCGTTGACGTTAATGGATCACCTGCTCAGGCATCGCGCGCAGAATGCTGAGGTTATTACTGACTTGGCAGACATACCCGCGCAAGCTTAATTAGGCAATTCCACAAGAATTAATTGTCTTACACTCCGTATGTGAGCACTATATACCTGTCTTTTTATCTATGATTAAAATCTGTTTTCGGCAGAGGTAAATTATGAGCAAGGTATTCCCGCGACACTGCAAAGCTAACACGCCAATTGCCGTAGCGGGCAAGGGCGTCTACATTGTCGACAGTTCAGGCAAGCAATATATCGATGCCTCGGGCGGGGCAGCCGTTTCATGCCTTGGACATGGCGATGTTGAAATTGTCCAAGCGATAGAGTCGCAATTAGCGAATATAGAATTCGCTCATACTGGATTTTTTACCAGTCAAGCAGCTGAAGACTTAGCGGAATTACTGATAAAACATGCACCCGGATCATTGGATCGTGTTTACTTCGTGTCAGGCGGCTCAGAAGCGGTTGAAGCCGCGATCAAGTTAGCACGGCAATACTTTGTTGAAACCGGCCAGCCTCAAAGACAGCATGTAATTAGCCGTTTACAGTCTTACCATGGAAACACATTGGCAGCTCTGGCGGTGGGTGGAAACCTTTGGCGGCGCGAACCTTTTACGCCTTTAATGCTCGACACTTCTCACATTGCCCCTTGCTACGCCTACCGCGGTAAAGAAGCGGGTGAGTCAGATTTTGACTACGGCCAGCGGGTTGCAAACGAGCTGGAAGTTGAGATAAAGCGGCGAGGTGAAGATAAGGTGATGGCCTTTGTTGCTGAGCCGGTTGTTGGCGCAACGTTGGGCGCTGTGCCGGCAGTTGAAGGGTATTTCAAACGTATTCGCGAAATCTGTGATCAGTTCGGTGTGCTACTGATTCTAGATGAAGTTATGTGTGGCATGGGCCGTACCGGTAGCCTTTTTGCTTGTGAACAGGATGGCGTTGAGCCAGACATTCTGACGATTGCTAAAGGCTTAGGAGCAGGTTATCAACCGATTGGGGCGACGCTCTGCACAGACAAGATTTATAAGGCGATTGAAGAAGGGTCAGGCTTCTTTCAGCATGGGCACACTTATGTTGGCCATCCTGTGGCGTGTGCAGCCGGCAATGCAGTTGTTAATGCAATTGTTGACCGAGGTCTGCTGGATCAGGTGACTACTCAAGGCCATAAACTTAGAAACAGATTGGTAGAGCAGTTTGGTGATCACCCGCATATCGGTGATATTCGTGGAAGAGGCTTGTTTATAGGACTAGAGATTGTCGAGGATCGTGAGAGCAAAGCAGCATTTTCTGCGGCTCTGGGGTTAAATAAACGCTTTAAGAAGGCGGCCTTTGAAGCTGGGATGGTGTGTTATCCTATGGGAGGGACGATCGATGGTAAGAGTGGTGATCATGTTCTATTAGCCCCGCCTTTTATTATTAATGATGACCATATCAATGAAATAGTTATGACGTTAGATGTGGCGCTTCAAGAAACACTCCAAGCAATTTGATAACAGAAAAAACATCGACTCATGAATTGCAGAGTAGCTTGAGTCGATGTTCTGGTTTTCGATGACCTAAGCAGCAACGCCCTTAATCACTGCCTCACGAGCGGCTATAGTTTCTGCCCAGCGCAATACATTTTTATAGGATGCTGTTTCTAAAAATTCAGAAGCGCCTTTATAAGTATCACCCATCGCCAATCGCCCGTACCAAGACCAAATCGCAATATCAGCAATCGAATAGCCGCTATCAACCATGTACTCATGATCAGCTAAATGGCGATCTAGAACATCTAACTGGCGTTTTGTTTCCATGGCATACCGATCAATCGGATACTCCATCGGGTAGGGTGCGTAGCTGTAGAAGTGCCCAAAGCCACCACCAACAAATGAAGCACCACTTTCCTGCCAAAACAACCAAGATAGGCACTGTGTTTGATCTCTAGGATTTTCAGGCCAGAAAGCACCAAACTTATTGGCTAGATAATGCAGAATGGCGCAGGACTCAAAAATCGCCTCCGGCTCATTGCCTGATCGATCCAATAGCACTGGGATTTTAGAATTAGGGTTGAGTTTAGTGAACTCGGAGCCGAACTGGTCGCCTTTTCCAATGTTGATGACATGCACATCATAAGCTGCATCAGTCTTACCTAATGCTAACAACTCTTCCAACATCACTGTAACTTTGATGCCATTCGGTGTACCTAGTGAGTAGAGCTGTAAATCTTGGTCGCCAGTAGGTAAAATTGCTTCGTGGGTTGCGCCTGCAATTGGACGGTTGAGCCCAGCCCATTTCCCACCATTTTCTTTATCCCAAACCCAAACCTTTGGTGGAGTGTAATCACTATTGCTCATTCTATTTGCCTCAGCGTTAATTGTCATATAAGCCTGTGCAAGGACAGACTGCTTGAAAAATTAATTACAATCATAGCAAATACGAGTGGCCAAAGGCTTTAGATTCTTTGTCGGCATTCGTTATACTGCAATGAGATCTACAACCAAGCGCCGGTATCAATAATGAAAGCACCCGAGAAAAAGATAAAGCTAAAGGAGGTGTCTTTACCAGCCTTTCCCGGCCACTGTGATTCCCTACTAAAAAAGCATCTAACGGCAGAAGTGTGGGCACTACTAGCCGATAATAGTACCGAGACAGGCTTTACCTTCCAACAGGCCATTTGCTCTGGCCTTGAACAGCCAGATAGTTCTGTGGGTGTGTATGCTGGTGACGAAGAAAGCTATCGCCTATTTGCGCCTCTATTCAGGCCAATTATTGAAGACTATCATGGCAGTCTTGGCCCGCAGCCTCAAACAGATTTTTCGCTTGTAGCTTTGCCTGCCGTTACCTCAGAAGCTCAGGCTCGTGTACAGTCTACACGAATCCGGGTTGGCAGAAATCTGGCGAATTTCCCTATGGGACCGGCTATCTCGCGTGGCCAGCGGCTCGAAGTAGAAGGTCTAATCTGCGATGCGTTGCAGAATCTACCAGAATCTCACCAAGGTAAATATTTTTCGCTGTCGGCCATGCCCAAGGAGCAAGAAACGGATCTTGTCGCGCGTCACTTGTTGTTCAAAAATGAGGATCGTTTTATGGCCTCTGGGAATTTAATGCGAGATTGGCCTGAGGGGCGAGGGCTGTTTTTATCGCGCGATGAGTCATTTAGCGCTTGGGTTAATGAGGAAGATCAACTGCGAATAATTGCAATGAAACGGGGCGGCGATGTTAAGGCTGTTTTTGCATTGCTAGCAGATGGCGTTGCAGCGTTGTCTGAGAAACTGGATTTCTCTTTTTCTGAGGAATTTGGTTATCTGGCGAGTTGCCCCAGTAACTTAGGGACGTCCATGCGCGCTAGCGTACACATGACATTGCCAGTCATTGGGCAGGATGAGGCATCACTTAAACAGCAGGCAGATGCCTTGGGTTTACAGCTGAGGGGCGTACATGGAGAGCACTCTGCTAGTGAGGATGCGACATATGACATCAGTAATCAAATGCGGCTTGGCGTGACTGAAGTTGAAGCAGTCACGCATTTAATAAGCGGTATCAATCATCTTGCAGCGTTGGATATAGAGGGAAAACCTAAAATGGTAGGCGACCTTTAACGGCCAGCATTTCCTCCTGACTAATTGCATCATTCTCATCGGTATCTACCTGCCGGAATTGATTGATCGCATGGGTATTAAATTCCCAACGAGTAATCGATTTATTGTCGTTGAGATCTAGTTCTTTGAATGCCGCTTCAGTCGAGGGTAGTTTCGACTCTGGATCGACCAGCTTGATTTGAGCACTGCGTGCTTTAAACAGTGCGTTGAACTCATCAAGTGTCAGCACCTTGTCAGCATTTTTATCAGTCATCTTAAATGCCTGAGCCCAGCGTGATTCGACTTCTTCAATTTCAATTTGCTGATTTTTATTAATATCCAGCAGGCGCATAACTGCTTTGATAATGAAAGCTTGTTTAAAATCGACTGAAGCATAGCCTGGCTGTAGGCTAGTCAGCATTAGTGCTGCGAATAAGGTAAGGTTGATTATTTTCATATTTATTAGACCTTTAACGGTGATTTGATTACTACCAAAAAAAGAAGCACATCATGGCTGATGTGCCGATATAAATGTTAGTAGTACTCGCTCAAAGTAAAGTTCTAAGTGCCGGATTAAATTTCTGCCATATAATCTCAGGTCATGCTTGGCTTGCGATTAAGCGTTTAACTAACTCCGGAAAACGCACCTCATCAACATTGGCAAAAGCAAATCTTAGGTACTGCTCCTGGCCTTCACCGAAGAACACGCCGGGCAAACATAGCACTTCAAATTCTTCGACTAAACGCTTAGATACTTGATGTGAATCAACCTCGAACGGGTGTTTGACATAGGCGAAATAGGCACCAACACTGACTAGACTATAGGTAAGCTCTGGCACTTTAAAGGCTTTTCTTAATGCGTCGGCGCGCTGACTCATGGCCTCAGATTTTTCCAGTTTCCAATCGTGTAAATTTTGAAGGCCATAGGTTGCCGCAAGCTGTCCCGTGTGGGAAGCGCAAATAATGGCGCAATCCTGAATTTTGGCCAGCTCTGCTTGAAAAGGCTGTCCGCAAACAATGGCTCCTACCCGATGTCCAGTCAGTGCGAACACCTTGGAAAAGCTGTAGAGATGGATGAAGGTGTCGCGCCAATCTGCATGCTGAAACAGCAGATGTGGTGGTGAATCGGGATCAATGAAATCGCGATAAGTTTCATCAACAATCAACGCTAGGTTGTGCTGTTTGGCAAGCTGATAGAACGCTTCAATACACTCAGGACTATAGGTTGCTCCAGTAGGATTATTGGGTGAAACCAGAACGATCGCTTTGGTGCGCTCTGACAACAAACCTGTCACTTCAGCTGGATCAGGAATAGCTGTTTCAGGGTTTAAACTCAGATAGCGTGGTGTAATACCCCGTATGGTTAACCACATTTGGTGGTTGAAGTAGCAAGGTAAGGCAACAATAACCTCATCACCGGTTTGGCATAGCGCGTCAATCACAGCACAAAATGCTTGATTGCACCCCGCCGTAATCATTGCATCGTTAGCATTGATACCGGCTTGATAACGCTGATTGATATCGGTAGCAAGTGCGTTGCGTAAAGGCTCGATACCTTCGATGGACGTGTAACCTGCGCCCTCACCATTGCTAATTGCATGTCCAAGATAATCACGTAATGGTTGTGCTGGTAAATAAGCGGGCACCGCTTGGCACATATCAATTAGGTTCGGGGAGTCTGGGTCTTTGATCCATGACCAAACCTCAGAGATAGGGGCCGCTGAGCACTGAGCTACGTAAGTATTGGGTATCATGAATTCTCCGAGTTAGGCGCTGACCTTGAAAACTTAATGACAAAAAACTCACTTTACAAGCAAAATAGTAAATGAGACTCGAAAGGGGTCATTTACGATGTTGATTATTCTTCAAAAGTCATTCCATCAGTGTAGGGTTTGACAGATGATATGTTATTCTGAACGACCTTGATCAGCTCGGCTAGCTCGTAAAAAGCTATTAAACCAATCCCCACTTTCGCATGAGGATTGGCATTATTGAAGATCGATTAAAATGACAAAACTACTCCACCAATTGCCGCCACTAACAACACCCAAAGCACATTCCAATGCAGTTTGAGCAGCAACACCCCTGAGATTAAGGCTAGCACGACCACTCTCCAGTCCAGCGTCATAAGCTCAGGCTGCCATAAGGTAAACGGCCCAGCGGAAGTTTGGTTAACCTTGCTAAATAGCACATGTAAGGCAAACCACAATGACAAGTTCAAAATCACACCCACCACCGCAGCAGTTATCGCTGACAAGGCACTTTTCAGCCGATTCTGAGCACTTAGCCATTCGATATAGGGAGCGCAGGCAAAGATCCAAAGGAAGCAGGGAATAAACGTTACCCAAAGTGTCACTGCTGCACCAGCTAAGCCAAGCAATAAACCACCTTCTTTATGCGCAGCTAGAAAACCAACGAATTCGGTCACTAATATCAATGGCCCCGGAGTGGTTTCAGCTAGTCCTAAGCCGTCCATCATTTCGCCCGCATTTAACCAGCCGAAATGGGTAACCACATCCTGTGCCATATAGGCCAGCACCGCATAGGCACCTCCGAAGGTTACAACAGCAAGCTTAGAGAAAAACACCGACATTTCTATCAAAATATCTGCGCCTCCAAGTAACCAAAGGGCCAAGATCGGCAACCACCAAATAGCCAACCAAACAACTGTTGTTTTAACCGTATTAGTTAAAGAATCAGCGGGTAGCGCTCTTACTGTTTCGGTCGACTCAGTTGGAGTGCTGCGGAAAAATCCGTATATCGCTACGAGTAATACCAATAGAGGATAGGGCAGTTGTAAAAAGAAGATTCCGATAAATGCTAGAGCCGCAATAATGTAATGCTCCTTGCCGTTTAACGCCCGCTTAGATACTTTGATCAAGGCTTCAATGACGATAACTAAAACAGCCGCTTTAACTCCAAGAAACAGCGCATGCATGAGTGGTACGTCGCCATAAGTCACATAGAGAGTGCCGAGTGTTGCTATCACCACAGCACCTGGCAATACAAACAATCCGCCTGCAATTAGACCGCCAACCACACCGTGCAAGCGCCAACCCGCATAGGTCGCCAACTGCATGGCCTCCGGCCCTGGCAGCAACATACAAAAGTTTAGGGCGTTGAGAAATTGTTTTTCAGTGAGCCAGCTACGTTCTTCTACCACCATACGATGCATCAAAGCGATTTGTGCAGCAGGGCCGCCAAAAGAAAGAATGCCGACTTTCCACCACACCATAAATGCTTCAAAAAGGGTAGGTGGTGCAGCCAACGTTTGCTGGCCGCTATCTGTTTGATTAGTCATAGGATCTCTCAGGCTACAGGCCAGTCATGTTGCTCGGAGGTAGCGTCCCGCGCCCAACGATACATGGCGTCGTAAAGTACCATGCTGGCATCCAGTTGGGCCAGATCATCGCGGTACATTCTTGATAGCCCGAGAGAGGCGGCAAGCAGTCCGGCAGCTTCTGGCGCCAGGTCGTGCCGGTTAGTATCCGCGCCTCTCACGATAGTAGCTAGGTGCTGAAGCGCCGGTATGTTCAGTGCAAACTCTTCTATCATTGTGTCAAAGGTGCATTGCTCGCCGCGATGACTCCAGAACACATCTTCGAGATCAAACGGAATGGCGTTGAATTTCTCCGCAACCGGTAAAACTGCCGACGCAGCAACGAAAAGAAACTGTGCTCTGGGATCAATAAATCGGCGAATTAGCCAAGGGCACGCAATACGATCAATTTTAGGGCGTAAGCGCGTTACCCAAACGGTATGGCCGTCATCATTAAGCGGTGGGATGTTAGCGGCAGGAACGAGTGGTCCTCCTGCATCCCGCCAACCATAATTACCACCTTCTAAGTTCTCAGCCCGAATACCATGAGTGCGTAAAATGGCTGCTGCACCCTCACTCAACTTGAGCCCTTTTTGGCAGATAACAACGACCTTCTGGCCTTGTAGGTTGGGGACGAGAGTTTGAATGTCAGTGAATGGATGACGAATTGCGGTTGGAATCAAACGTGGGTCTTCATTGAAATCATCATCGATACAAACGTCAATGATAACGGGTGCTTCAGGGGTGCCGATTAGGCGTAAAAGTTGAGCGACAGTAATTTGTGTTGGTGATGGCATAACGCATCCTTCCTGGGTTGCAGGTTAAAATTGGATGCGAAACTTGGGCTGACGCCTCACGGGGTATTCGCACTCCCCATGGGCAATAGATTGGCAGATCTTGAGGCAGTTTGTCAAGGTGATGCCGGCTCAGAATAGTGAAATACCGTCTAGTCCAGAACCTTGTCTAAGGCAGTTAAGAGTTGCGTTGGATTGATTCTTACATATCGATAGAGTAGCCTGCAATCAGGTTTCAAATGCAGGAAAGGTCATGAATCAACAAGCAACAGCTGACTACATTGAGTTTTATTTTGATCCAATCAGTCCATACGCTTGGTTAGCTTCAACACGGCTAGAAGAAATTGAGCAAAAAACAGGTGTGGGAGTCATTGTTAAGCCGATCTTATTTGCAGGTTTGCTGAAGGCGCATGGCAACATTGGTCCTGCCGAGATTGCGGCCAAGCGTGTTTACACGTTTCGTGATGTGATGCGTCGTGCCAATGCACTTGGTCAAACCTTGGAAAGCGTCCCGAATCACCCGTTTAACCCACTTTTAGCGCTGCGTGTTTGTACTGCAATTAAGGATGATGCAAAGCGTCGTGAAGTGGCGTTAGCGTTATTTCACGCGGGTTGGAGTCTTGGGGCTGATATTACTGATGAAGCTACCGTTCACTCCGTAGTTTTAGATTGTGGGCTTGATGCCGATCAGGCAATTGCTTCAACCAGTGATCCGGCTGTGAAGCAGGCTCTGATCGATAATACCAATGCAGCCATCGAACTTGGACTATTTGGTGTGCCAACTTTTAGAGTTGGTAATGAAATCTTCTGGGGCGAAGACCGCATCAGTGAATTGTTAAATTATATGCATGGAGAGCGTATTGATGAAGCCAAGCTGCAAAATATCTTAGCGCGAGAAGCGGCTACTCATCGTCGACGATAAGGCTAATCAATCTCAAGCTTCCATTAAACTATTTTTGGAGAGAAGCAATTGAAAAATCAAGTGGTACTAATTACTGGCGGAAGCCGTGGTATCGGGGCAGAAACGGCACTATTAGCGGCAGAAAAAGGCTGGAGTGTCGTCATTAGCTATCGAAATCAGGATGAAAAAGCGCAGGCAATAGTCAAGCAGATTGAAGCGCTGGGCCAAAAAGCCTTAGCGGTAAAATCCGACGTTGCAGTGGAAGCGGAGGTGATTGCTTTATTCGAGACAGTCGATCGCGAATTTGGCCGTCTCGATGCGCTGGTTAATAATGCTGGCGTTCTTGAAACTGCCTGTAAAGTGATTGATATGTCGGTCGCAAGGCTGCAACGTGTTTTAACGGTCAATATTGTGGGTAGCTTCATGTGCGCTCAGCAAGCAATCAAGCGCATGGCCACTAGCAATGGGGGTGATGGCGGTTCAATTGTGAATTTGTCATCAGCGGCAGCTAGGCTGGGCTCGGCTAATGAGTTTGTTGACTACGCCGCGTCAAAAGGTGCGATCGATACCTTTACAATTGGTTTATCAAAGGAAATTGCAGGCGATGGGATTCGGGTGAATGCCGTGCGCCCGGGGTTGATTGTCACGGATATTCATGCTGACTCTGGCGACGCTAATCGTCCGGAAAGATTAGCAGGCGGTGTTCCGATGGGGCGTTCTGGTAGTGCTCGTGAAGTAGCCACATCGATTGTTTGGTTGATGTCCGATGAGGCGTCATATGTGAATGGCGCGTTGCTGGATGTGACGGGTGGACGTTAGATGACTGATCTT
>CALAJG010000170.1 GCA_937923375.1 uncultured Leucothrix sp. | reverse complement strand
TATCTCAGCGTAGAAATTTTTAAGCTACCTCGTTTTGAATCTATGCCGGGCTTAACAGAAGTTTGGACAGAATACTGGAGTAAAGACCCTTATTACGGTTTGTCAGTTTACACGCCGGAATATTATAAGCACATTGGCATTAGCCTTCGCCGAATTGGCTACGCTTTTCTGTTGGCAACTACTCTGGGTGTACCGTTAGGTTTATTTTTGGGCTGGTCAAAAAAGTTTCGCGAATACATATTCCCACTATTCGAAATCTTTCGTCCCATTCCCATACTGGCTTGGGTTCCATTGGCCATTATCATGTTTTCTGGTTCAGAAACGCCGGTTATCTTTCTAACTTTCTTAGCTTCCTTTTTTGCAACGACCTTAAATACCATGCTGGGTGTTGACTCAATCGACGAGGAATACACAAGAGCAGCGTATTGTCTAGGCGCCAGTGATTGGCAAACCTTTAGGCAGGTCATTATTCCTGGCGCAATGCCTTATATCTTCACAGGTCTGCAGATCTCTATTGGGGTGGCCTGGTTCTCACTAGTCGCAGGAGAAATGGTCTCGGGTCAATTTGGCCTTGGGTATGTAATCAATACTGCCTACACGATGGTGACATATCCAACGATTGTCATTGGCATGATCACACTGGGAATCATCGGTTATATCACTAGCGCCATGGTTCGTATGCTGGGTGATTACATGATGCAGTGGCGAGTTCGAGAACTTGCTTTAGGAGCAAACTGATGAGCGCAATGATGAAAGACAATGAGTCTCTTGCAGATAAAGGGGCTATTCGAATTGAGGATGTTGTCAAAATTTATGATCCGGATGGTGCGGCTGTTATCGCGGTGGATCACTGTGATTTAGATGTCCCAGCTGGTGAGATTTGTATGATTGTAGGGCCGTCGGGTTGCGGCAAAACGACCTTGCTAAATGCTATTGCAGGTTTTCATGATATTACTTCCGGCGCTATTTATTTAGATGATGAATTACTGTGTGGCCCTGAGAAGCCTAAGGCAGTACCCGGCTCCGACCGGATCGTCGTTTTTCAAAACGGCGCGCTGTTTCCCTGGAAAACTAACCTTGAAAATGTCGCCTTTGGGCCTCTGATGAAAGGTGAAATGAGCAAAGCTGATATTTACGATAAAGCCCGTAAAATGATGGCTGATGCAGGTCTTGAAGGCTCGGAGAATAACTATCCCGGTGAAATTTCTTCTGGACTTAGACGACGCGTTGAAATCGTTAGAGCACTAATGAATGAGCCTAAAGTGCTGTTGTTTGATGAGCCTTACAGAGCATTAGACTCGTTAACTAAGTCGGTAATGCATGAAGCCTTATTAGAAATTTATTACAAAAATAAGGTCACTATTTTCTTTATTACACATGATTTAGAAGAAGCCATTTTTCTGGGGCATCGCTTAGTTATTATGACATCCAGACCTTGTAAGCCTAAGAAAATCGTTGAAGTCGATATTCCTCACCCACGTGATTACAGCGTGCTGACTAGCCCAAGATTCAAAGAAATTATGGCTGAAACCAAAGGCCTGGTAATTGAAGAGGCGAAGAAAGCCTTTGAAGCTGGGGAGAAGGAGGGCTAGTCATGAATTTTACAAAACTCAAAAAGAAATTAAATTCGCGGGCAACGGTTAGGGCATTAATTGCAATCACCATATTTTTTATCTTATGGGAGATTGGCTCAAGGTCTGAAGATTTATTTGGTGTTCGCTTTCCTTGGATAGGGCTTGTTCCTGCTCCTAGTGGCGTGTTTGCCGCATGGGCTGGCTTGTTAGGTGATTCTAGCTATTGGGCCAGTTGGTACTTAAGTGCAAAGCGCGTTTTCACTGGATTTTTAGTGGCCATGTTATTAGGCATTCCCTTCGGCTTGTATATGGCGGTAAATAGAACCTTTAACGGCATTGCATTTCCTACCTTTGAAATCTTACGCCCCATTCCCCCATTAGCTTGGGTCCCCGCTTCTATTATTTTTTGGCCGACTGCCGAGATGTCCATTGCCTTTGTTACGTTTCTGGGCGCTTTTTACACCATCGTTATTAACGTACTCGGTGGCGCTAAGTCTATTGATACTCGATTCTTTCAAGCTGCAGAGTCTATGGGTGCGTCGCAGTGGGATATCTTTCGTCGCGTCGTTTTACCGGCCACCTTGCCGTCTATTGTGGTTGGGTCTGCGGTAGGAATGGGGATTACCTGGGAAGTGGTAGTTGCCGCTGAAATGATTTCGGGTGGCGGTAGCTCAGGGGGAGCAGGTGGAGGATTGGGTTTCTTTATCTGGAACTCTTATCTGGGTGGCTCCTATGAACAGATAGTGGTTGGAATGCTGAGTATTGGTATCGCCGGCTATTTAAGCAGTGAAGGTTTACGCAAGCTTGGCGGCTACTTTACACCTTGGCTTAAGACTCGATAGGGGAAACGGATGACTAATTTTGAAGAAAGAAATGGTTCGGCCACAGACAATAAGTCACCGTCTTTAGGTGGCGAAATAATAGTCGATAATGTTAGCAAAATCTATGGCTCCGGCCCCTATGCCACTGAGGTAATTAAGGATTGTTCGTTCACGATACCGAGAAATAAGCTCACCGTGATGATTGGCCCTTCTGGTTGCGGCAAAAGTACTTTGATACAGATGATTGCTGGTTTTGAAAAGCCAACATCAGGCTCGATTACCATGAACGGTGAACCCATCACAAGCTCGGGCAAGGACCGATTGGTTCTGTTTCAGGAGTCAGCGTTATTCCCTTGGATGACGACCTTTGAAAATGTCATGTATGGGCCAAAAGCCCGTGGTGAAAATATCGCCGAGTTTTCAAAGGCTGCTGAAACACTGTTGGAAAAGGTTGGCCTTACAGCTTTCAGAGACAAGTATCCGACTCAGCTATCGGGTGGGATGCAGCGCCGCGCGGAATTAGCACGGGCGATGATAAACAAGCCTGAAGTCATGATTCTGGATGAGCCATTTCGTGGGCTAGATCACATGTCAAAAGAGTTGATGTGGGAGTACTACGCATCCCTATTTGAAGAATCCAGAGATACCAACTTCTTTGTAACGACTGATATCGATGAAGCCATTTATCTGGCCGATCGTTTATTGATTATGACAAACCTGCCCACTAGTACCCGCAAAGTGCTTCAGGTTGATGTGCCAAGGCCGCGATCGATTGACGATTTGGCAGACGATAAAGTCGCTAATGACATCAAAATTGAAGTCATGACATTACTCCATGAGGAGGCAATGAAATCATTCTCTCGGGGGAGTAAAGCGGCTTCTGATTTCTTAGATGCTTATTCGAAACGTACATGATTTTTATTAAGACTAAATAACTTTTTTATGATTGATTTTTTATTAAATCGAACAACGGTTATCACTCTGGCAATTATCGGAGGGCTAATCTCTTTACTGTTTTCATGGTGCAAGTCTAAAAACATGCTAACAGGAGATAAATTAAAGCTACTGAACACAACGGCTTATGTCATTACGGGAATCAGTATTGTTTTATTTATTGCAACGGGATTGTTTGGATCAGGTTAAGACTTGAATAGAAGTGATTAAATTTTTATTACCAGATTTACATAACCAAAGATAAACAACCAAATGGAGATGGATATGGCAGAGCCAAAAAAACGCAAGAAGATTACGATACGAGAATTACAACGTAAAATGCGTGAAGATGAGCAAATTGTGCAAATGGCAATTTATGATTATCGAAGTGCCGTCATTGCGGATCGCTTAGGTATTGATATTTTATGTGTATCAGACACGGGCGGGATGATCCTATTTGGTCATAAATCTACGGTAACGGTATCGTTTGAAGAAGTCATGATGATGTCTCAGGCAATCGACCGCGGCAGTCAGTACGGCTTACGGATGGTTGATATGCCCTATTGGAGTTTCCACGTTTCACCTGAGCAGGCAGTAGAGAACGCTGGTAAGTTTGTTTCTCAGGCCAGCGCAGAAGTTATGAAGTGTGAGGGTAACCAGCATCACGCTAAAAACATTGAGGCCATTGTAAAAGCCGGAATTCCGGTTCAGGGGCATATAGGTATTACGCCAATGCGTATTCCTCAATTAGGTGGATTCTTCGCGCAGGGGAAAACGGCGAATCAGGCGGCTGCATTGGTTGATGATGCATGGGCAATGGTCGATGCGGGCTGTTTCTCCATTATGTGTGAGGTGACAAGTGAAGAGGTTTGCCAATATTTGGCTGAAACCTTACCCGTACCAGTAATCAGTTTAGGCGCTGGTAATAAGGCGCATGGTGTTCATATCATTACCTCCGATTTGTTCAATCTTTATGAGGAACATGTTCCAAGACACTCTAAAATTTACACAGACCTTATTCCAATCATGGAAGATGTATTTACTAAATACAGTGACGATGTTAAGTCGCGCACTTACCCTGGTCCCGAGCACACAGTTTATATGCCGGACGATGAACTTAAGCAATTTGCAAAAGAGATGAAATGGGAATCTAAGCTTAAGCCGCTCTGACAGTAGATAGTTCCGTTTTTGTGTTTGCCGCTCTATATTTCACTTTTATCCTCCTCGCCAAAAAAAGTGAAATATAGGGTGCTTTAGCTTACTTCAGCTGGCGTTTCGGCCTTTAGGCCAGACCAAGCCGCGTTAATGATTGTGTCGTAGTATTCGGTGATTGGCTTTTCGATTATTCCATCCAGTCTCAATTGAATCATTCTAATGGCACCGCCATAAATACATGAGGAAGCGGCCATTTTGTCTGTTTCTAGAAACTCACCGCATTCGATTCCCTTAGCAATAACTTCGCGCATCTTTATGAACGGGCTAGAGTTATAGACTAGGTAATCTCCAGAGAGAAACTCGGTGTGTTTAGCATGAAACACAAAGGCAATTATATTCGGCTTGGATTCCGTATATTCAAACAGTTTTTTAATGATTTCCTTGCATTGCTCAGAAGGCGATTCGATGGTTTCTGTAATAGTACTTATTAACTGTTCTAACTCATTAATAATGTGATTAAAAAGTTTAGTTGCAACACCTTCTTTACTACCAAAATGATGGTAGATAGCACCAATACTAACACCTGAACGTTTCTGAATATCGTGAACTGTGACGTTGTGGTAGCCATTCTCAACGAATAAATTTAATGCAGAAGTCATGATTTTCATATCAATCTGTTCAGGGGCATTTTTGGTAAGAAAGGGCATCGCTCGAAAATCCTGAAAAATTATCTAATTAATAACGTAAATTATTTGTTGATTTTAACAGAATCATCAATGGGTGCCTAATTACATCATTTGTAGTAGTCAGTTAAATCGCTATAGAATTGATTATAATTTATTAACCAGTTTTATACTTTTTCTTTGTTTTTTAGCTGAAGTATCTTGGATTTGAAAATACCGTTTCTGTAAAAGGGCTTAAATCAACAACGTCTTTAGAAGTCCCACCGCCGATAGCAAAATCAGTGAGTACAAAATCATTTTCTTAAGCTTTTCTTCCGATAAATGATTAAACAGCTTAGTGCCTATGGCGATACCAATAAACATCACAGGTGCGACAACTAAAGAAGTCCAAAATATTTGCATCGTGTAGATATTATTCATCAGTGCGCTGGTGAGAAATGCAAATTCAACGACCAAAAAATAGACGACCAAAGTTGCGCGTATTTTGGCAACCGGGACGCTCGATCCCGCCATAAAGAAAGCAACGAATAAGCCTCCCATGGCCGACATACCGTTGATTATTCCTATGATTGCACCCGCGATACCCACTCTTAAGGTGGAAGGGTTTGGCTTCAGTTGGAGTTTTATAAGGCTAAGCACGCAAATAATAGCTAGGTAGAGAGCGATTAGGATTTGTAGTAGATCAGGATGGATTGCCGCCAGAATTGAAACGCCGATAAAACTAGCCAACAGGGTTCCTATCGATAGGGGAAGTAGCAATTTGTAGTCAACATCGTCCTGTACGCCCCGATACATTACTACACTGGCGATAACTTCCAGAATAACCGTGAGACAAACCGAAGCTATTGGTGATAACCAAAAGCTGGTACTTGCGACGACAATTGCAGAGAAACCAAAAACGATAGCTCCTCTGACAATGGCGGCCAGAAAAACAATTAAGAATAAAGCCGCAAGTTGCAGAGGAGTAGAGACAAACAG
The DNA here is from genome assembly GCA_937923375.1 of uncultured Leucothrix sp. GTDB lineage: Bacteria > Pseudomonadota > Gammaproteobacteria > Thiotrichales > Thiotrichaceae > Leucothrix. Next base: position 4,823 of record CALAJG010000170.1, on the reverse strand, counting down.
ATGGCCTTGTAGCAGTTCAGGAAGTGACAACTAGCGTGCCTCAGATTATCTAGGTGATAGAGGAACTGATCTGAGGCTCTTATTATTTCGCAAAAAACTTCATGCGGCTACCATGATCATTAAAAGGAGCAAGTTTGAGTAAGGGTGCTGAATAGTTTCAGCTGAGTTTCCTGTTATAGTAAAAGTGAGACACAAATGGCACACTAACGTGAGTCCGCTTAAAGACCCAGAAGTGCAGCTACTGCACTCTCATCTAGCCCAAGCTTATCCAAGCTTTTCGAAGAGCCACCTGATGTGGTTTTAGCTGGTTTAGAAACGGCTTTTTTCTGAGCGATAGCCACTGCGACTTTCTTGCGAGGTTTAGGGATACGCTTACCTTTTCTTTTTGCGTATTTTCTCAGGAATTTAACCATTTCATCTTGCTGTCCCAGTTTAGCAAGATCAAACACGGTCTTACCTTCTTTCGTGCGCGCGTTAAACTGAGAGCGACTGTAGAGTAAGGTGTTGGCAATTCTGGTATGCCCAAAGCGAACCGCATGGTGGATTGGTAACCAGCCGCCAATTGTCTTAGCATCGACACTAGCATCATTTTTCAGAAGGTACTGTGCAATACTGAAGTGTCCGGCTGCTGCTGCTTCATGCAGTGGGGTAACGCCGTCCCGCTTAACTGCATTTACATTAGCTTTCTTTTCTACCAGCATCTCCACCATGGCTAAATTGCCAGACTTAGCGGCAAGATGTATGGGGGAAACATTTTCTTCGTCTGTGATGCCAGCATGAGCGCCTGCATCCAGCAGGAGCTTAACCATTTCCGTATTTCCTGCTCGACTTGCATAATGTATTGGCGCCGTTCGTACTTTGTTAACGTGTCCCGCAGGTGCTTTTTTTTCTAGCAGCATTTTGACCATTGCTAGGTTGTTAAAGCGCGCTGCATGATGCAAGGGTGTATTCCCGTCTAAGTCGATAGGACCAGCGTAGGCTCCTTTGTCGAGCAGAAGTTTCACCATGTGAAAATTATTCGCTTGGCTAGCCAAGTTTAATGGGTAAGTCCGGTTATTATCAGGTTGGTTCGGGTTTGCGCGTTGTTCTAGCAGATACTCTGCCATGGGTATATCGTTGCGTATGACGGCTGCAAATAGTGCCGTTTCGCCATTCATTGGGTTAATGTAAGCAGTGCTTGCCCGGTTCACTTCAATTAAGTTTTTAGCTGCCTGAAGATAGCCACCTTTGGATGCAAAATACAGGCGCTCGCTGCTGGTTGCGTGAGCGATAGTTGAGAACCCCAGGGAAACGATAAAACTAATTAAAAGTGCCGTCCGTAACATAATAAAGACCTCTTGTCGGTTTATTTTGGAATATGAGTCTTCGAATGCTTAATTACAAAGATCAGGAAATTTTATCACGAATCAAATAGTTGGTAAAACTGTGCATAGTTTACAGAATTCAATTGAACCTGCAAATTCCTTAATGTTTTTTGATGTGGCAAATTTCACTTAAAATGTAGGCTAATTGCCGTACTACAGCCAATTTTCAATGCCTCATTTAACGATGTGCACATCGCGTGGAAAGCTGGTCAAACACTCGACACTACTGTTTGTTACCGTAACGGTCTCGCTAATTTCCATTCCCCATCCATCCATCCACATACCTAGCATGACATGAAGTGTCATATTTTTCTCCAGAATGCTGGTATCATCACCACGTAGGCTTACGGTATGCTCGCCCCAATCTGGTGAATAACCTACTCCAATGCTGTAGCCGATTCGGCTGTCTTTCACTAGCCCATGCTTATCCAGCACTGTTTGCCAAGCACGATGCGCGTCACCGGCTTGTATGCCAGGTTTAATAACATCTAGCACAGCTTCCAACCCTTCTTTTACAGCATCCGCTGTATCGAAAACTGCCTGTGGTCCTTTGCCTAGTTGTAAAGTGCGTGCCAGACCTGCGTTGTAGCGTTTGCGAGTGCCGCCGAGTTCTAGCGCCACGGTTTGACCGTCGGTAAATTTTTCATCGGTCCACATGGGGTGAGCTGTTGCGGCGGCTTCGCCAGCTAATATCAGTGGAGATAGTGCCGTAAGGTCCCCACCAAAGTCTTCATTTCCCCCAACCTGTGCTGCCAGAATGTTTGCCATCAAATCACATTGTCGCATCCCGGGTTGGATCGTTTCGTAAGCTACCGTCATGGCGCCTTCAACTAATCGTGACGCTTCACGCATCACAATAATTTCTGCGTCGCTCTTCACTACACGGCACCAATTAACTAAGCGGTCGGCGTCAATCCATTGCGCATTGGCGACACCGCTTTGCAGGCACGCTAGGGACTTTGGCGAGAAGAAATAGGTATCGCTTTCGTAACCAATACGTTTACCTTGTAATTGCTTATCACACAGGTAACCCGCCACCACATCCATTGGATGCTTATTGTCTTGTTGAACATAATCTTCTGGGTAAGGCATCACGGAAGAGGCGTCGAGATAGGTTGTGAGCGGGACCGCACCGGCATCCATGTTGCGACCCATCCAAATAGGGTCGCGGTCATGCAAGACTAACATCACTTGCGGCACATAAAAGGACCAGGCGTCAAAGCCGGTTAGCCAGTTCATATTGGCTGGATCACCAATCAACATCGCATCGAGATTGTGTGAGACCATGCTTTGACGAACTTTGCTTAGTCGGTCTTGATACTCTTCATTGCTAAATGGTGCAGGCATGTCATGTCTCCTTATTAAGATGATGCTGGCGCGATAATTGGTCTTCAATCATTGCCGACGTTAGGTTGAATTTAAAGCTTCGTCAAACTAAATTTGTTGGTGCTGAGCTTGATGTGGCAATAGGGTTTGTAGCATGCTGCCAGCTAGGGTTTATAGTGGATTGCTTTTAGATGAGAGGGAAATTAAATGTCGAATGACGGTTCTGGTTATGATTACGAAAAAAATCAAGATGCCTTTATGGATGCGCTTTATTGGTACGGTATTCCAACTCTGTTTCGTGCGCCGAATGAGCCCGACCCAAGTCAGTGTGATATTGCCTTAGTTGGCGTGCCGCACAGCACAGGAAATGGCACAACCGAACGCGACCAGCACCTTGGCCCACGAGCAGTGCGCGATGTGTCGGCAAACGGTCGTCGAGTCCATATGAAGTTTGGTATAGATCCTTGGCGTGCTTGCAAAATTAACGACTTGGGTGACGTGCCATTGACTCATGCCAATAACAATGAAAAGTCCATAGAGCATATAACAGACTACTATCGGGAGATAGATGCTGCTGGTGCGAGGCCGGTGTCAGTAGGGGGTGATCATTCGATAACGGGTGGAATTCTGCAAGCCTTAGGTGGCCCAACCTCTAAACTGACCAATGGTGAGAAGGTTTGCATTTTACATTTCGATGCGCACACAGACTGCTTTAGTAACATGAAACACTTTCTTGGCGCTGAAAAATCAGCTGCTCATTGGGCGTCATACTTAGTGCGAGATGGCCATGTTGATGCGCATCACAGTGTGCAAATTGGCATACGTGGTAATGCGCGAACGTTGGACTGGCTTAAGCCTAGCTATGAGCATGGCTATGAAGTGATTACCATGGATCGGTATAAGGAGATTGGCGCGGAAAAAAGTATTGAGATTATTCGTGAACGGATTGGCGACCGGCCTTTATACATAACCTTCGATTTAGATTGCCTTGATCCAACGGTAGCACCTGGTGTTTCAAACATCGAGTCAGGTTGTGAAGGGTTTAAAATCGATGAAGTAATGGCGTTATTGCAGAGTGTCAGAGGTTTTAATGTAATCGGCGGGGATGTGGTTTGTTTGATCCCAACCAAAGATAGCCCAAATAAGATTACTTCGATGGTTGCCATGTCGATTATGTTTGAGATGATTAGTTTGATTGCCGATAATAAATTAACCGAGAAAAAGCATCATGAGAACGTTTGACATTTCACTTTGATTCGCGAGATGGGCTAATCAGACTTGTATGCAGCGACTAATTTCCAACAAACACTCAGCGCCTGCTACCTTCTTAATCAACGCCAGATTATCCTCGCGTTGGTACCAGACAAACTGCCCATTGTCCCAATAAGTCTCACCGTCAATAATCACCGTAGGGTTAAACACTGACCATGTAATTTCCCCGGGTGGCACATCGCCACAGGTATGTACATGCAAGTAACGTGGGCTGGCAAACGAGGTACCTTCCCAGCGCTCAAGTTCAGTGACCATGTTCCCATCAAAAAAGGTATGCGGGTTAAGTCCAGCGTGCCAAGAATGTACCCGGTTTCGGTTGATGCCTAAGGTACCAGCTACAAAGTCATAATGTTGCTCAACCGCAGCAACAGCTTTGTCTGCCCCTTCAAAATGATCAACAACCCCGTGGTTGACAATGGCCATAACCACTTCATCAATCTCCAAATGAGATGGTTGTACTTTGGCTACACTGCCTGGCATTAACCAGCGTGATAATGCCACGGTTCCACTGGCAGTATTGCAAGGAACTGGTTTAAATGTGGTGACGGGAAACAGCGTCAGCGAGAAGTCATCATCATAACCACCCGATTGACTAGGCCAATTAAACTGGCCGCGAAGATCGGTACCGAGCTCACAAGTAAACTGCCATTCCGTAGCCGCCATCACCTCGACTTCAAACTTTTTGTGCAGCTGGGCCATTAGTTGGTAACAAGCACCGGAATAATGCGAAGCTAGCATCTGCTCATTGAGGGCGTAACATTGGGTTTTAGTGGAGCGTCCAGTGAAAGGTGAAAATCGTGAATAGTCGCCGATCCTACTCATGAAAATGGTGTGGTCAACCTGCTGCATTGCCAGCGTTAG
>CALAJG010000169.1 GCA_937923375.1 uncultured Leucothrix sp. | reverse complement strand
TTGTCTTATTGGTTTCATTAGATACCCTGTTGCTTTTGTTGAAAAGGCTTCAAGCGCATATTCTCCGTATGCGGTCGTGAAGATTACGGCTGGTGGGTTTGGCATGCCGGCAAGGTGCTTGGCTACTTCAAGGCCATCCATAACGGGCATCGTAATGTCCAATAGGATTAAGTCCGGCTGATGCCTTTCCACCATCATTAATGCCTCTGCCCCGTTTTCGGCTTCGGCACATATGTTATAGTCTGACTTTTCTGCAAGCAGACTCTGTATTCTTTTTCTGGCGAGTTCTTCGTCATCAACGACGAGTATATTCATTGTCATTATTATTACTCCTTCGGAATCGAGAATGAGACACGGTATTGATGCCGCGATCGTTTTATTTGTAAATTCGCGCGGCTGCCATAGGCTAGCTTTAAGCGGTTTTTAAGGTTTTCCTGAGCGATGTGATTTCCCTTTTGGTGGGTATTCGTGCCTTCTGGTGGAACAGGGTTAGTGATCACTATGTCCAGCCTTTCACCCGCATCGTATAAGCTGATCCCTAGTGTTCCGCCTTCTTCTCTGGGCTGAATGCCGTGGTAAATCGCATTTTCAGCCAGTGGTTGTAACAACAAAGGAGGGATTTCCATATCGAACGGAAGCGTATTTCGATCCATATCCCAGACAACATTGAGACGTCGTTTACCAAGGCGAAGGCCTTCCATTCGCAAGTAGCGTAGGGTGACATCGAGCTCCTCACGTAAAGGAATGCGATTGCGTCGATCTAAGGTAGTGCGGAAAATGTCTGCAAGATCAAGAATTGCATCTTCAGCCTGTTGCGGATCCTGATGCACCAGCATAGCGATACTGTTGAGGCTATTGAATAAGAAGTGGGGCCGCATGCGAGATTGCAAGGCATCATATTTAGCATCCGTGTCTGCAACGACATGGGCATCGCGCTGATGCTGCACGTAAAAATAACGCAGTGCTAGAGCGGTAATAACCAAGCTAATAAATAAGTTTCTGAGAATAAACGGTGTATCCCAGAAAAATACCTCGCCAACCTTATTGTAGCTGTCAGCCATAATAGTCAGCATTGACGCACACACAGTAAAAAACGCAACCACACCAGCAGAGACCATAACGATCTGCATGGTCTGTTTATTTTTAGCAAATTTATTGTAAAAGCACATGCTGATGGTTGAGCTGATGACAACCCACTGTACAAATAGTGAAGTCATGACCAATTTCATAATTGAGGCTTGATAAGTATCAGCGGCAGCTGCTAATGCCAATACCATTGCTAACACCTCAGCGGCGATAGCAACGCGTAGTATTGCTTTCAGAGTGCATAGGTTAGGCAAGAAGCCCAAGCTATAGGTATCGGTTTCAGATGCTGACATTAATGTTATTATTTCTTTATCAGGTCCTTACTACTGGCACCAGATTTCGGAAAAAGTCCTCAATTATTGTTATTATTATTCTACTTTAACCGTGACATTACGGTCGGTTAGGTCGTCGCCTAAAAGCATACGTTGATCAGGTTTCTGGAACAGCTATCGTTGTTTTATTATCGCCTGTCGCCCATTACTCAACGCTTATCTATTGTTCCATACTATGGTAAGCTCATCAACCTTATTTTACTTGCTGGAAGCTTAACGCAAATGCCAAAAACTACTGTAGAAACAAGCACTAATGAGACTGAAAATAAACTGTGGGGCGGTCGGTTTTCTGAGAGTACTGATGCATTTGTTGAGGCATTTACAGCGTCAATAAACTTCGATAAACGACTTGCTACACAAGATATCCAAGGTTCTCAGGCTCATGCCGCAATGTTGCATAAAGTAGGCTTACTGACAGCTGAAGAGCTGCTGTCAATTCAAGAGGGTTTGGCCGCGATTCTTGAGGAGGCGGAAGCAGGAAAAGTCGACTGGTCAGTAGCACTTGAAGACGTGCACATGAATATCGAAGCAAGGCTTACAGACCGCATAGGCATTGCGGGTAAGAAGCTTCATACCGGTAGATCAAGAAATGATCAGGTAGCAACGGATATCCGTTTATGGTTGCGTGAGCAAGTTGATTTTATTGCTGAAGAGATCACCCGTTTACAGCAGGGACTTGTTCAGGTTGCAGAGCGTGAAGCACAAACAATTTTGCCGGGATTTACGCATCTGCAGGTGGCTCAGCCCATCACATTTGGGCATCATATGATGGCTTGGTATGAGATGCTCCAGCGTGACTATGAAAGACTTGTCGATTGTCGCAAACGTATCAATATTATGCCACTGGGTGCAGCTGCCCTTGCAGGTACCAGTTATCCGATAGATAGAGCGTTCACTTCTGAGTTATTGAATTTTAATAGGCCTTCTAACAATTCTTTAGACAGTGTCAGTGATCGTGATTTTGCGATTGAATTCACCTCGGCTGCGAGTTTAATCATGATGCATTTGTCACGTTTCTCCGAGGAATTAGTACTTTGGACGTCGGCACAATTTGATTTTATCAATTTGCCAGATCGCTTTTGCACGGGCTCATCGATTATGCCGCAAAAGAAAAACCCGGATGTACCAGAGTTAGTCAGAGGAAAAACGGGTAGGGTATACGGTAATATGATCAGCCTGATGACACTAATGAAGAGCCAGCCATTGGCTTATAACAAGGATAATCAGGAAGACAAGGAGCCATTGTTTGATACAGTCGACACGCTAATGGGCTGCCTCCGCGCCTTCGCTGACATGATGCCGCATGTTCAAACGAAGCCGGAAAGCATGCGTCGAGCGGCTATGCAGGGCTTTGCTACGGCAACAGACTTGGCGGATTATCTTGTGGTTAAAGGGATGCCGTTCCGTGATGCGCATGAAGTCGTGGGTAAGGCAGTTGCGTTTGGCGTTGAAGAAAAGCGAGATTTGAGTGAAATGACGCTGACTGAGTTGCAGCAGTTCTCTGATGTGATTGGTGATGATGTGTTTGATGTGTTGACGCTGGAAGGTTCAGTAGCTGCACGTAATCATATTGGTGGAACAGCACCTGAGCAGGTTTTAACGCAGGTAGCGAATGCCAAGGGCATCTTATGTGGACGATAGATTTAAAAAAATGAACTTGGGGTGAGGTGTCGAACGCCTGTCTGGCTATGAAGTTTAGTAGAATTAATTGGTAATCTCTTGCAGTGTAATCAATTGGCCACACAGAAATAGCA
>CALAJG010000168.1 GCA_937923375.1 uncultured Leucothrix sp. | reverse complement strand
TCGCGCATACTGGGTATGGGCGACGTTGTTTCTTTGGTTGAGGAAGCGCAGCGAAATGTTGACCATAAGCAGGCGCAGCAGCTAGCCAAAAAACTAAATAAAGGCAAGGGCTTTGACCTCGAGGACCTTCGTACTCAAATGCTGCAAATGGAAAAAATGGGTGGTATGAGTAGCATGGTCGAAAAGCTACCGGGCGCGGGAAAGCTCGCTTCTGCAGTGAATCAGGAGACGACGAATAAGCAAGTGAAGCAGATGGTTGCGATCATTAACTCAATGACGCGGCAGGAACGCCGTTTTCCGGATCTTATTAAAGGCTCGCGTAAGCGTCGAATAGCCAATGGTGCTGGTTTGCAGATACAGGATGTGAATCGTCTACTCAAGCAGCATAAGCAAATGAGTAAGATGATGAAGAAAATGTCGGGTGGCGGCCTTAAGAAAATGATGCGTGGCATGAAAGGCCAACTTCCACCGGGAATGGGCGGTGGTTTCCCGGGGATGTAATCAGCTAACGCTGTCAGTTAATATTAAGTAAGCATAAGCATGATATTTAGAGTGGGCGGGTGTACTTTAGGGTCAGGCTGGACTTGCCAATTTTGGCTCTAATTTTTTGTCCATTTTTATAACGAATGCTGGTGAGTCGCTTAAAAGCTTTACTGGCTTTCTTAAACTTCTTACTAGCGGCGTCAATATTTATTTGGGACAGCGTTGTTGTCGCTTCGGTGCTTTTGTAAGTTCCATATTGAGCGGTATAGGTGTCCGTTCTGTTTAAGTAACGCGCTAGCGCTTCTGTATCTAAGGCTAGAACTAACCTTTTTGAATCGGTTGCGACCAGAGCTTCTTCGGCCCCCATTGCAGTCGTGTTTGATGAGAACGCCGAGATAAAAATGGCTGCGGTGTAAATGGGGAGATTTTTCATAGGTTTCTCGGGGTGTGAGTTTTTTATTTTACTGGCAAATAGTTTGGGTTGTGCGTGCAAGGCACCCCGGAGATGTTTCCATAGAGTGCTAATCAAATCTACAATAAGCCGCATGAATGGTGGCAATTATAAAATATTTGGTTGTAACAATTCTTTGAAATACCTCTTTTCTTCTCGCAAGGTTAGCGTATAATCCCCCGTTTCCTTTTGAGACAGGACGCTATTTGCTGTCCTGCAATCCGGCAGAAGATATATTTATGGTTACAATTCGCATGGCTAGAGGCGGTTCAAAGAAGCGCCCGTTTTATCATATTGTAGTGACAGATTCGCGTAAGCCTCGTGACAGTGGCTATATTGAGCGTTTGGGTTACTTTAACCCTGTCGCTCGTGGTCAGGAAGTGCGTTTGCACCTTGAGCATGATCGTATCCAACATTGGATTGGACTAGGTGCTCAAACAAGCGACCGTGTAGCAGGTTTATTGAAAGGTGCTGCAAAAGCCGAAGCTGCTGCTTAATTCGGGCAGGGTGCTTAGATCATGAAGATTGAGGAAGAGCAGTCTCTGGTCGAGCTTGGTAAGGTTAACGGTGTTTTTGGAATTCAGGGTTGGGTTAAGGTGTTTTCTTACACCTCACCGAGAATTCAAATTACAGACTATCGTCGCTGGTTACTCAGGCACAATGGTCGTGATCAAGAATATCGGGTGTTACGGGGTAGAGAGCAGGGCAAAGCAATTGTTGCTCAGCTTGAAGGAATAGAGACACGCAACGCGTCAGAAGCATTGATTGGCGCAACAGTTTTTGTCTACTCACATCAACTAGTACAGTTAGGTGAGGGCGAGTATTACTGGTCACAGCTAATTGGCTTAAACGTTGTTAATGAGCAAGGTGTTGATTTAGGTAATCTTGAATGGTTATTTGAGACTGGCAATAACGATGTCATGGTTGTGCAAGGCGATAAGGAGCGATTTATTCCTTATATCCGGGACAACTTTGTAAAGAATGTAGACTTGAAGTCAGGGGTTATTCTGGTTGATTGGGACCCGGACTTTTAGATGAATATTTCAGTTATTACACTCTTTCCTGAATTGGTTAAAGGCGTGGTTGCTGAAGGTGTTGTTGGTAGGGCGCATAAGCGCGGTCTGGTGCATTTAGAATGTGTTAATCCACGCGATTTTGCAGAGGATGTTCATAGGACTGTTGATGACAGACCTTATGGCGGCGGCCCGGGAATGGTGATGCGTGCTGATTGCTTGGTTAAAGCCATTCGACAGCAACGATTAAAAGCTAAAAATACCAGGACAATTTATCTAAGTCCTCAGGGAAGGCCCTTAACTCAGTCAATGTTAGCTGAGTTAACGACCCAGACTGATTTGGTTCTAGTGTGTGGTCGATACGAAGGGATAGATGAAAGAATTGTAGATCTTGAGATAGACGAAGAGTGGTCTATCGGAGATTACGTACTTAGCGGAGGTGAGCTCGCTGCCATGGTTGTAATTGATGGCGTGACGCGTTTACTGCCGGAAGTGCTAGGACATGATGAGTCGGCTGTTGAGGATTCATTTTCGACAGGATTGCTTGACCATCCTCACTTCACCAGGCCCGAGGTGTTTGAAGGGCTTGAAGTACCAAATGTTTTGCTGAGTGGTGACCATCAGCGGATAAAAAAATGGCGTAGGCAGCAGGCGTTGGGTCGCACACAACAGCGACGACCGGGCTTGCTGGCAAATAAAGAATTGAGTGAGCAGGATGCGGTTCTGCTAGCAGATTTTATAAAAGAAATTAAGACTTCCGAGGTTTAGTCATGAGTACCATTATTCAACAGCTCGAAGCTGAGCAAATGAACAAAGAAATCCCACAGTTTGGTCCGGGCGACACCGTTGTGGTTCAGGTTAAAGTTCGTGAAGGTGATCGTGAACGTCTTCAGGCTTTTGAAGGGGTTGTCATTGCTAAGCGCAATCGCGGCCTGAATTCAGCATTTACCGTTCGTAAGATTTCTTACGGTGAAGGCGTAGAGCGTGTGTTCCAGACTTACAGTAGCCAAATCGGTAGTATAGAAGTAAAACGGCGCGGAGCGGTGCGTCGCGCAAAGTTGTACTACCTGCGTGGTTTGACTGGTAAGGCAGCCAGAATCAAAGAAAAAGTGTAATTCTAAACATAGCAATTACGCTAATACTAAGGTCGATATCTTGAAAGAGATATCGGCCTTTTTTAATGGGAAAGTTCAGATGAAAGGAGAAGCTCTGCTCAATATACAGCACTGATTAAGTTGAAATAGCGTATAAATACAAACTAAATAATAAGAATAAATCGGTATATAGAATATTTTGTCTTTTATATTAGACCATCTAGGCACAGTAATCTCCGGCGTTATCCTAACGGCGCTCGGCTTGTTTGGGTATTTTAAATATAGAAAAAGCCGTTCTTTCAATGAGTATGGTCAGTCAGGTGACATGGCAGCTCTTAAGGAAGAGGTTTTCAAAATTGTGCCTTTTCCGGTCGTATTGCTCACAGGGCAATACAATGTCATTTACCTTAACCCTTCAGCTGAAACTCTGTTTGATAGCCCACTACGGCGAAACTTGGGAAAACCGGTTAGTGCACTATTCGAGTTGCAAAACTCCCAAACCAAAATTCCGATAAAAGATTTCCTAAATTATAATAAGGAAAGTTACTCTGCGCAGCAGTCACAAGTTATCAATTGTATCGTTCGCTATCAGGGCGGCATCAATGCTTGGATGAATGTTACGGTTGCGCGTGTTGAGAATCACAGTGATCCACTGCTGTCGCAGTATGCTGTCTTCTTGGAAGATGTTTCAGCTACACGAGCAGTAGAGTCTCAGTTAAAGTACATAGAGCGTCATGATGGTCCCACCGGGTTGCTTAATCGAAAGGCATTTGAATCGTCTGTTAAGGCGGCTATTGATGATTCTAAAAAACATGGGTCTACCAACGTTCTCATGACGATATCAATAGATCAGTTTAAAACGATTAACGATACTGTGGGATATGCGGCGGGTGATTCGTTAATAAACAAGATAGTGGGTCACCTTAAAGAGGCGATTAACGATGGTCAGGAAGATATTCTGGGTCGCCTGGCTGGAAATGACTTTGGTATTTTATTTAAAGAAACATCACTGGTAGCGGCCGCTGATAAAATGAAAATGATACGTAGGGTAGTTGGTGATTTTCAATTTAACTGGAACACCCAAACCTTTCCTGTGTCGTTAAGTGGCGGATTCGTTGTACTCAAAAAAGATGCTAATTCTTCTGCTAAAGCAATGACAGAAGCAGATATCGCCTGTCGAACTGCTCGGAATCATGGTGGAAATCGCGTGGTTGCTTACCGGTCAGATAATCAGGAAATGAAGCAAGAACAAAGCAATATGGAAGGCGTGTGGAGCCTGAAGAAAGCGTTCAAAGAAAACAACTTTGAGTTGTTTGCACAGCCAATTCATCCTCTGGCAAGGGGTAAGTTTGATTTACCTTTTCATCACTATGAGTTGTTAATTAGGATGGTTGGAGAGGATGGTAAGTTTGTGTCGCCAGATGAATTCATTCCTGTAGCGGAATATTTCTCCATGATGCCTGAGTTGGATCGCTGGGTGGTGCATGAGGCCTTCCGACATATTGCGAAAGTAGGTCATGCTGATCCGTTGCCGGTATTTGCTATTAATCTGTCGGGGCAAAGCCTCGATGAGGCAGTATTTCTTGATTTTGTACTCGAAGAGATCGAAACAGCTGGTGTAGATCCACATATGCTGTGTTTTGAAATTACAGAGGCGGTTGCAGTTAATGATTTGACGTTAGCAACTCGATTTATCAGCACGCTTAAAGGGCTCGGAAGTAGCTTTTCTTTAGATGACTTTGGTACTGGTGTGAGTTCTTATGGTTACCTTACCTCTCTGGATGTCGACTACCTGAAAATAGACGGTATATTTGTCAAAGATCTTATGAAAGATCCGATTGCCAGAAATATTGTCGAGTCAGTTACTCAGGTAGGTCAGTCGATGAACTTAAAAATCATTGCTGAGTATGTAGAAGATGACAAGATCATTGCCTTGCTAACTAAAATGGGTGTTGACTATGGTCAAGGGTACGGTATTTCGAAACCGCAGCCACTGACTGAAATGATAAAACCTCACCTAGCCGCAACTCCCCAGTTGGCTGAAGCGGTATAGCTTTTAAGTCTGTCGGCTTTAATCTCACTCAGCGCAAAGGTTTCTATCCGTTTGAAACACTGTTAATGCTATAATTGCTATACATACAATCACGGAAATATTGACATGAAAATCCATATCCTGGGCATATGTGGTACGTTCATGGGGGGCGTTGCGAGCTTGGCAAGTGCAGAGTCGCATGATGTCACAGGCTCTGATGAAAATGTCTATCCGCCAATGAGCGTTTTGCTTGAGTCGCAAGGAATAGAAATAACTCAAGGCTACCATCCCGACGACCTGCCAGACGATGTTGATCAGGTCGTAGTTGGCAATGTTATGAGCCGCGGAAAGCCAATTGTTGAGGCCTTGCTGAATAAGCAGGTTCGTTATATTTCCGGCCCTCAATGGCTATACGAAAATATACTCAAAGATCGTTGGGTACTTGCCGTTGCCGGCACCCATGGAAAGACGACCACAGCAAGTATGTTGGCTTGGATTCTGGAGTATGCGAATTTATCTCCGGGCTTTTTGATTGGTGGAGTACCTGAAAACTTTGGCGTTTCAGCCCGATTAGGCGACTCTCCATTTTTTGTTGTCGAAGCTGATGAGTATGATACGGCTTTTTTCGATAAGCGTTCAAAATTTGTTCATTATCATCCCCAGACCTTAATCCTTAACAACCTTGAGTATGATCATGCAGATATCTTCCCTGATCTGGATGCGATTAAAACGCAGTTTCATCACCTATTGAGGACAGTGCCTGCCAATGGTTTAGTGGTTAGCAACCAGCAGGAGGCTAATCTAAAAAGCGTATTAGATAAGGGCTGTTGGACACCTGTAGAGTCCTTTTCCTCGTCAGAATCAAATGCATCATGGACAGTCAAACTTGGCCATAAGTCGGGTAAGTCGTTTGAAGTCTTCTTTGAAGGAGAGAAGCAGGGCACCGTCAATTGGTCATTAATAGGCATGCACAATGTGAGTAATGCCCTAGCTTCAATTGCAGCAGCGAGGCATGTAGGCGTACCGACTGAGCATGCGATTGCGGCTTTAGCTGATTTTGCGGGAGTAAAGCGTCGAATGCAGTTGCGCGGTGAAGTCAATGAGATTGCTGTTTATGATGATTTTGCCCATCACCCGACAGCAATTAAGACTACTCTGTCTGGATTGAGAAACACAGTTGGCAAGCAAAAAATAATTGCTATTCTTGAGCCGCGTTCAAATACCATGCAGATGGGAGTTCATGACGCCAGCCTTGCTGACTCACTTGCGCTAGCCGATGAAATTTTGCTATTTCAACCGCCTGATTCAGATACATCTTTACAGCAAATAGTGGATGTACACACAGCGAAAGCAATCATCTTTAATGATGTTGATGAAATCGTTGCTTACGTTGCTGATGTGGCACGTCCAAGTGATCAGGTGTTAGTGATGAGTAACGGTGGCTTTGGCGGTATTCACAATAAACTTCTTTCAGCGCTTGAGGCGCGCTCATAATGGGCCAAGCACCCAAAGTGATTACCCTAATCATGACTGGGGCTTCAGGCGCACCGTATGGTTTAAGGCTACTGGAAATGTTGGTTCAGCAAGGTATCCAAATTAATCTTCTGATGTCGCGGCCTGGTCAGCTCGTTATCAATATGGAAACTGAGCTGAAGGTGCCCTCAAGAGCAAAAGAGATTCAGGACTATTTTACGAAACTGTATGATGCTGCGCCTGAGCAGATACGCGCTTATGAGCGTGAACAGTGGATGGCCCCTGTCGCGAGTGGCAGCGGTGTTGCAGATGCTACAGTAGTCTGTCCTTGTACGACGGGAACCTTGTCGGCAATAGCTGTTGGGTCGAGTAAAAGTTTAATAGAGCGTGCTGCT
>CALAJG010000167.1 GCA_937923375.1 uncultured Leucothrix sp. | reverse complement strand
CCCCATTATCTGTATTGCTTAGAAAACGTCGAAATCAGCTTTCCGCAACAAAAAAGGCTCTTAGTATCTGAACACTAAGAGCCTTTAAATATATGGTGGTACACCGTCTCTCGAACTTAATAATAATTACTAATTAAATCTCTTCGGGTCATATTCCCCGCCGCTTGCGGCGTATAATAAGTAGATGAGTGAATATATCCATAAAAGTCATAATGTAACAGTACTACTGTACCATTTGGTTTTTCCAGCAAAGTACCGAAAAGTCGTGTTTGATGCAGGTGTTGATAGAGCATTAGCCGATGCTTTTCAGGAGATTGAAAAAAGGTATCCAATCAAGTTTTTAGAGGTTGGCAGTGATGATGATCATATTCATTTGTTAGTCCAGTCAGTGCCGAATTACAGCGTGACAAAGATTGTTACACGAATAAAAAGCTTGAGTGCGCGAGAAGTTTTCCAGAAGTGTCCCTACGTAAAGAAGGCGTTGTGGGGAGGTGAGTTTTGGTCGGACGGTTATTTCTCAAGCACGGTAGGAAAACATGGGAGTGAAACGATGATCAGAAATTACGTTAAAAACCAGGGGATGGAATATATCTTAATCCACTCAGACCATCAGTTAGCCTTGTTTTAGGAAATACCCCGCTTCGCCTTGCGAAGGCTCGCGTAGCGAGAGGGCTTGCCCCGGGGATCGTTTATTACAACTACTTAGAAATTATTAAATTATAAAAACGCATGCTAAATCGCATGCAGTTCTAATTATTGCCCACCGATTATTAGGCAATCATAGTAGATAGATTGATCACCATTAGTCTATTTATTGATCGATATAGGTGACTCAGAATTCATTGGACTTGACTAACTAGTCGGCCCTGAGCAACCTCTATCTAAAACCTCTAAGCACTGACCGAGACTAACAATTGTCCCCGTCGTGCAAATAAATTGCTAAACAGAATCCTGTAAAGGTGATTATTTCGAAGCCAAAAAGGCAACTGCCTCACATAAGCACGCAGTAATCGCAGGTTGTGACCAATTCCACATAAAAGTGCATGATTGGCATCCCCTTCCAGGCCTTTAAGATGGCAACGTCCTAACAGTCCGTCATTTTTCATGTGACCAATCATTGCTTCCAGCATGCTGCGCCGTTTGAGTCGCTTTTTCTGGCGTTTACTCAATTTTCTACCACGATGAATCACCGTGGCTTTTGTCTTGTGTCGGCCGCGATAGCCTAAATCAACCGCCACAGTCTTGATGTCAACATCGGTTAGAATCTTTGCCTGCTCCAACTGTTCATCCAGTGTGTTTCCGTCATAGGGATTACCGCTGAAGCTACGGATACCAACAACAAACCCTTCTTTTTGTGTACAAGCAATGCCAACCTTGGTACCAAACTCATAGCGTTTATGTGCCTTACCTTTGGAAATACAATCAACGTCTGGTTCGTGCAACGCGTAGAGTTTGTTTTTTGATTTCGGGTGTTTAGCCTGATTGATTAGCTGATCGGCCTGCTGGATCAATTGACGAGCGGCTGGCTTATGGTGCTGTGGAATGTGATCAAGCTGGCGCATCAGGTCACGCTTGAGCCGCCCAACCCAGGTACACTGCTGACGGATTGAACGCCGCATGCGCTTGAACTGCTTAGCATGGGCATAACGGCCTACTTTCTGTGCTTCCCTTGGGCCTTTTCGTGAATAGCTTTGTCTCAAATACAGTTGATGTGTTCTAAGTGTCTTGACCAACTTACCCCGACATTTCTCCAGCAATTGGCTATCGGTTGGATAGGCAATGTTTTTCTCCATTACCGTGGAATCAACGCAAAGGTGCGCCAGACTGTTTTCGTCCAGTGCCTCGCAGTTGAGTGCGGACTCCAGCACCATGGTCAGTAACCATTCCAGCCCTTCCTCACCGAGCTTTTGTCGCCATTTAATCAGGGAGGTCGGATCAGCGGGTGGTTTGTGCTGGAAGTGAGTTTCACCACAAAAGTACTGATAATAAGGGTTACTGACCCATGCCTCAATCAAGCGCTCGTCAGATAATGCGTCCATGTGCTTAAGCATCAGTAGGCCACTCACCAGGCGACCCGGGCGCGCATGTTGACCGCCCGCTTCGCTAAACTGCTGATCCCAGTATTGATCGAATACCTCCCACTCAATACGGTCGGCCAGACGAACCAGTGAGTGGGCTCGGTCGATAAAATCCAATAATCGAGGGCGAGCCTCAGGAAATAGTTCGGATTGACGGCTTTTAGTGACAGGATTAGCTTTAGGCTTCAAAATGGCGTCCCCAAATTGCAAGAAACTAGGGGTATGTTACCACTTTTCTTGCAATTCCATAAAATAATAATACTCTTAAGTTGTTGATAATAATAAGCTTAGTGAGTTATTCAGGGTCGACTAAGGTGGTTTCTATTGGGGATTGCCAGATGGCGCGGACTTGTGAGGAGGCGGTTTTGGAGGGGCTAAAAGCAGCAATGACTATCGATTTGATTTAATCAATCCGATAGTTTAGATATTTAACAAGCATAGAAGAACTTTAATTACTGCAAGCTATTATGGGTGCTGCTAAGTTTGTGAGGAGACTGGTATCTCTAAGTTTTGCTTGATCTGCCGGCATTTCTGCAACACATAATTTTTCTGGGAAGGTGTAAACACCGTGAGAAACTAAGGATGGAACTACTACAAGTAAGCATAGCCACTTTTAACATTAATCTTAGCTTTAAATTTTTTCTTTGAACTATATATATTCCCTCCCATAATAATACCTGTCCCATTGCCTAGTCCCACGAAAGAAGTGG
>CALAJG010000166.1 GCA_937923375.1 uncultured Leucothrix sp. | reverse complement strand
CTGGGAGCAAGCGGCAAACGAAGCAGTGGCTGATATTGCAAAACAGGGACTAACTCAGGCAACGCGTGCTTCTTCTAAAACAGCCTTAAATGCATTTGGCCCACTGCTGCCAGAGTTTTTGGGTGGTTCAGCGGACTTAACGCCATCCAACAATACATTTTTTGCGGGTAGTAAGTACATTAATTCAAATAATGGTCCTGAGCAGGATTTCACTGGTAATTACATATCTTACGGCGTGCGTGAGTTTGGTATGAGCGCCATTATGAATGGTATAACGTTGCACGGTGGGTTGATGCCTTATGGTGCGACATTCCTGATGTTTTCAGAATATGCAAGAAATGCCTTACGAATGGCGGCATTGATGAAAATTCGCAGTATCTTTGTCTACACCCACGATTCCATTGGATTAGGAGAAGATGGCCCAACGCATCAAGCGGTCGAGCAGATTCCAACGTTACGAATGATCCCTAATATGAATGTGTGGAGAGCGTGCGATGCAGTTGAGTCAGCGGTTTCCTGGAAGTCGGCGATTGAAGCAAAAGATCAACCCTCGTGCTTGATTTTCTCACGTCAAAGTCTACCGCATGTTGAGCGCAGTGAAGAATCGTTGGCAAATATTCAAAAGGGTGGTTACATAATCAGAGATACACAGGGGAAGCCGGATGTGATTGTTATTGCGACCGGTTCCGAAGTGCAGCTGGCATTAGAGGCCGCCGAGCAATCAGACAAAAAAGTACGTGTAGTTTCTATGCCCTCTACAACTGAGTTCGATAAGCAAGACGGTGTTTATAAAGAATCCGTTCTACCCGCAACCGTAACAGCGCGTGTTGCCGTTGAAGCGGCAGTCATGGATGGTTGGTATAAATATGTCGGAACCAATGGAGAGTTGGTAGGTATGACAACGTTTGGTGAATCTGCCCCAGCTTCAGAGTTGTTCGAATACTTCGGCATAACAACAGAGGCTGTGCTAGCAGCCATCGATAAGTCCATTTCACGGGGGTGAAGTTTAGCGGTTCTAGTTTGAAGTGCCGACTGCCAGCTAGTTAAATAGTTCTAATCATCACTTTGGACTTTCGTTTTTGGTCATACAATGACTTTCTGCAGTCTGGAAGCTCATCGACTGCGGATGGTTCGAAACCTCTTTCCTGAAACCAGTCAAATGACTGGGTCGTTAGAATGAAGAGTTTTTTAACGCCCAGAAGCTTTGCGTTAGCAGCAATGTGTTCAACTAAATCAATGCCCCGGTTTTCTTTTCTATAATTGGGGTGGACTGCAAGACAGCCGAGTTCAGCATAAGATGTTCCGTCAATTAGATGCAGAGCAGCGCATCCTATAATTTTGCCATCCCTTTCTATAACACTAAAATTTTGAATTTCTAATTCAAGCGTTTCACGTGTTCGTGTTGCTAAAGCGCCTGACTCTTCGAGGGGGCGAGTTAAGTCTAATATGCCACCTATGTCATCAACTCCTGCATTTCTTGGTTGGTCATATTTTCCGCTGGTAATCATCCTTCCTGCACCGTCTCGCGTGTACAGCTCAAGCAATAGCTCACCTTCAACCCCAGCTTGAATTAGATGGACTCTTTCGACATTGCCTCCAATAATTGCGTTTGTAATTTCGTCTATGAAATGCCGGTTAACATCATTCGTAATGGATTTTAAATCATTCACATTGATTTGTTTGGGGATATCAATGTCGGTACGCTTATGTATAAATATCAGCTTGTCGGCGTTTATCTTGGAAGCGGTAAATGACGCCACTTCCTCATGTTGTAGGTTATAAATTTGCCCTGTTGGAGAATTGCCAAGGGGGGATAGCAATGCAATGTTGCCACTCTTTAAAACCTGATGAAGTAAATCATCATTTATCCTTCGTACCTTGCCCGTAAAAGTAAAGTCGATTCCATTTATCACGCCAATTGGCTTAGCAGTAATAAAGTTTCCAGACATCACGCCAAGGTTATTATTTAGTATAGGTGGATTGTTTAGTGCTGTGTTGAGTTCGTTCTCAATCTCTAATCGAAGTGCCCCCACTGCGGCTTTAGAACAGTTAAGGGTTTTCTTATCGGTAACCCTAATGTCTTGATGAACACTGGCTTTGTGATTGTTTTTGTTTAGTTCGCTATCAATCTGCGGGCGAGCTCCGTGCACTAGTACGATCCTCGCACCAAGTGAGGACAATATTGCGATATCGCTTAGTATTTCTTTGGCATGTACGTCCAACAACGCTTCGCCAGAGATGGCGATTACAAAAACTTTCCCTCTATGTGTATGAATGTAAGGGGCTGCCTCCCTAAAAAAATCAACCGGTTTTTGATTACGATTTGGCATAATTCTGGGCTTGTAATAATTTAGAATATGATCCTAAAAGCCGTCAAATGCACTAGGGATCCATTGAATCTCATTATCACTTTCTATGGCTACGACGTCAAAGCGCATATTGCTTTTAGGCGCGTAGCGCTGCTGATAAAACAATGCTGTTTTAATGATCTTGTGCTGTTTTCCTTTGGTAACGCTCGCTGCTGCTCCACCAAAATCCTTATTTTCACGATAACGTACTTCTACAAAGACTAAGCTGGTTTTATCCTGCATGATTAGGTCGATTTCACCCATTCGACAAGAAAAGTTCTGGGTTATAAGTATCATTCCTTCAGATTTAAGGTATTCACAAGCACGCTGTTCTTGTGCTGCGCCTTGAAGTTGCTTGATGGTCGCCGCTGATGATGTTTTTGGGGTATAGTGCCGATCATTCATATGGAGGTTATTATTTTAGTTTTAGCTGACCTTAGCATGGAAAAGCGACTGGTGTATTTACTTTGCTGTGTCTTTCGTCTGAAATTCAGCTAATGAGGGGTTGGGATTTTATTGGCTTGGAGGGCTTCGCAGAGGAAGTACAACAGGTAATACTATAATGAGTTTAGTGTGAAATTTTTTCAGTGTCCTTGGGTAGTATATGCAAATTGAGTCGGGTACGTTGTACGTTGTTGCCACACCCATTGGTAATTTAGGAGATATTACACATCGCGCGCTTCAGGTTTTAGAAGGAGTTAATCGAGTGTGCGCCGAAGATACTCGAAATAGCAAAAAGCTTCTAACCCATTTCGGAATACAAAACCAATTAGTCGCTTTGCATGATCACAATGAACAATCAAAGCTCAAACAGCTTGCGGATTGGTTGTTAGGTGGTGAAAGTCTAGCGCTGATAAGCGATGCTGGCACGCCATTAATTAGCGATCCTGGTTATCACTTAGTGCAGTATCTTCAGGAAAAAGATATTCCCGTTGTATCCATACCGGGCGCAAGTGCGATCATCGCTGCCTTGTCTATTGCAGGACTACCAACTGACCGTTTCATTTTTGAAGGTTTCTTGCCTGCGAAATCGAGTGCAAGAAAACAAGCGCTTGCTGAAAAAATCAAACAAACCTGCACCCAAGTCTATTATGAATCAAGCCATCGTATCCTCGCCTGTGTCATTGACTTAGCTGAGATTATAGAGCCAGATCGAAAAGTCGTCGTCGCTCGCGAACTGACCAAGCTCTACGAGCAAACCTTCTGTGGAAACGTAAATGAGCTTCTGGAATGGCTTCAAGGTGACTCAAATCACCAAAAAGGCGAATTTGTCCTAATGGTTCAGGGCGCTCGCCCCACTAATGACACAAGCGCTATCGCTCTGGAGTCACTTTTAACTATCCTAATAAAAGAAGTATCAGTAAAGCAAGCTGCCAAGATAGCCTCCCAAATCACGGGTGAACCTAAGAATTCCTGTTATAAAATTGCGTTGACACTTCAGGGGTAGTGGCGCTGTTATTTGATTTGCTACGCCGACTCGTCTTGAGCTGGGTGGGGCGCATAATTTAATAGTGACTCGAAAGGTCTTCGCAAATCAAATAACACCGCCACCCTTGAATATGCCGCAGCCGCAAAGTGTCTTGTGTTGTTGCTTTACGCAGACCTTTCGAGTCAACCCTAACGTCCAGTCTATGACAACCCCACGACGAGGCGGCGAAGTAAAGCAACAATACAAGACACGCCACCCGACCTCTGTTATGCTCCCGAGTCGAGTTGGCCAGACAGTCGCGCAACCCAAGTTTCGGCTTGAGTTGGGAGGAAAGTCCGGGCTCCATAGGGTAGGACGCCAGATAACTTCTGGGCAGCGTGAGCTGACGGCAAGTGCAGCAGAGAGAAGACCGCCACGTAAGTGGTAAGGGTGAAAGGGTGCGGTAAGAGCGCACCGCACAGCTGGTAACAGTTTGTGGCAAGGTAAACCCCGTCCGGAGCAAGACCAAATAGGGATACGATGGTGCGACCCGCACTGTATCCGGGTAGGTTGCTTGAAGTATGTGGTGACGCATACTCAGATGAATGACTGTCCAAGACAGAACCCGGCTTATCGGCCAACTCGTTTTTATTCTTGATGAATGATTATTAATTAATCAATGTCGCGTTTTTCTGTCCTTTTTCTTAAGTTCAACTCTCATACTTAAAGTAGTTTATTAAGTTATCTAAACAGCGTTTTGTAATATAAAAATAAACTCAAAACTGTTCAGGTTTTTCTCCCTACCGTTCCGCTAAGTAATTGTCTTTTCTAGAGGTTTTTAATAAATCTGTGTTGACCTGTGGGGTTTTGGTGGCTATATTGGCGAAATGTGGAGTGATGTGGGGAATTGTGGTTTTTCTTTGTTTTTTCACTCCAGCTGAACCGGAAAAAAACACATGTTTCGTGGAATATCCAATCTCAATGTTGACAGTAAAGGACGCCTTGCGATTCCTTCACGTTATCGTGAGTCGGTTCAGTTAAGTTCGTCAGGGCAGATGATTGTCACGGTAGATCACACAGATAACTGTTTGTTGATTTATGCGATGAACGAATGGGTAACGGTTGAGAAAACACTCATGCGGTTACCTAATATGAACCGTAGCGTGAGAAACATGCAGCGATTGGTGCTAGGTCATGCTTCGGAAGTAGAGTTGGATTCACAAGGACGAATTTTATTGTCGGCTCCATTGCGAGAATACGCAAGTATAGAAAAGCCAGTGGTTTTAGTAGGGCAGGCAAATAAATTTGAATTGTGGGATGAAGGCACGTGGGTAGCTCAGCGCAATGCCTGGATTTCAGAGGCGCAGGCTAGTCTGGAAACTGATGATGTATTAAGTCAGGTTTCTCTTTAATAACTATTGGAACGTTTACATGGTTGATGTGCTTCAACATGTGACAGTGCTGCGGGATGCGGCCGTCGATGCGCTATCAGTGAAATCTGATGGTGTGTATGTCGATGGAACCTACGGTCGTGGGGGGCATTCAAAGAAACTCGTCGGCCAACTAGGTGAAAAGGGTTGTCTGCTGGTTATTGATAAAGATCCAATGGCGATTGCAGATGCTAAAGCCAAGTTTCAGAATGAGTCCAGAGTGGCGTTTTTTCACGGATCATTCGCAGATTTAGATAAAGCGCTTCAGGATAACGATTTTCCGCCAACCTTTGATGGCATGCTGCTCGATCTTGGTGTTTCATCACCACAAATTGATGATGGAGCAAGAGGATTTAGTTTTCAACGAGACGGTGCGCTGGACATGCGGATGAATCCTAAGGAAGGGATTTCAGCAGCGACATGGATTGCCAAGGCGACTGAGTCAGAAATGTTGGAGGTGCTTTGGAAGTATGGTGATGAGCGTTTTGCCAGACGTATTGTGAAAAGCATTGTTTCTGTGCGCGATGAAAAGCCGTTAGAAACGACCTTGCAACTGGCTAATCTTATTAGTGCGGCGGTACCGCGTAAGTTTCATGGCAAGAAGCACCCAGCGACTAAAAGCTTTCAGGCGATTCGAATTTTTATTAATAAAGAACTCGCAGACTTGGAACAATGTCTTGATGTGGCTGTTGAAAAATTGAATCCGGGCGGTCGTTTGGTTGTGATTAGCTTCCATTCTTTAGAAGACAGAATGGTTAAGCGTTTCTTTAAAAAGCAGTCATCGCCACCGCCGGTTCCGAGAGGGTTGCCAGTACAGGATTCAACGTTGGCAATGCCTTTTAAGCTCGTCGGTAAGGCAATAAAACCTAGTCAAGATGAAGTGGCAGGAAATATACGCTCGCGTAGTTCAGTAATGAGAATACTGGAGCGGTGCGCATGAAACACTGGCGGCTCATCTTGTTGTTAACACTGTATGTGGGGGTGGTTTTTACGGCCATTGAGGTGGTAGCGCAACGAAACTATACGCGGACATTATTTGTAGAAGAGCAAAAAGTTCAGCAGCAAAGAGATGAGCTCACGGCTGAATGGAGTCGTTTGAAGTTGCAACAAGAGACCGATTTGAATGAAGTCCGTGTTGAAGCACAGGCAAGACGTAAATTAGGAATGCATATTCCACGTGCAGTGGACATAAGGGTGATTCGAGAGTGACGCGACGTACACGTACAAAACAATCAGCATTGATTTCTCCGGTTTATCGGGGCAGACGCTTAGCGCT
>CALAJG010000165.1 GCA_937923375.1 uncultured Leucothrix sp. | reverse complement strand
CCATTTTCTCTTAAGGACTCAAGGCGGAGCCTTAGCTCATCTTTGATATGATCAACCGCCTCAACCAGTGTTTCCCTTGGGGTGACGTAATGTGTTTTCGGATAAATAGTCAGCCTCGGAACTTTTCTTAAGATCTCACCGGTCAACGGGTCAAAATAACTTAGCTGCTCGACTTCATCATCAAAAAGCTCGATACGCACGGCTTCTATATCTGAGTCCGCGGGGTGAACATCTATCACTTCGCCACGGACGCGGTAAGTTCCGCGCGAAAGCTCTATGTCGTTACGTGTATATTGAAGTTCAGCGAGACGTCTTAAAATGCTGCGTTGGTCAATCCGCTCACCACGGTCAATGTGTAACATCATTTTCAGGTAGGACTCTGGATTACCCAATCCATAGATAGCAGATACCGTGGCAACGATAATAACGTCTTTGCGTTCAATCATTGCCTTAGTCGCTGATAAACGCATTTGTTCAATATGCTCATTGATAGACGCATCTTTTTCGATAAATACCCCGGAAGCAGGTACATAAGCCTCGGGCTGATAGTAGTCGTAATAGGAAACAAAATATTCAACCGCGTTTCTGGGAAAGAACTCTTTCATTTCACCATAAAGCTGCGCAGCTAACGTTTTGTTATGCGCCATGACGATAGTTGGGCGCTGTGTTTGCTGAATAATATTGGCGATAGTAAAGGTTTTACCAGAGCCTGTGACACCGAGTAACGTTTGGTGAAGCAGTCCATCATTTAAACCATCAACCAGCGAGGCAATCGCAGTGGGCTGGTCTCCAGCGGGTTCATAGTGGGTCTCTAAACTGAATTGATTAGTCATAATTTTGACACTGCTGATCTGTTCTCACATTCGTCGGAAATTGCAAAATCCATAATTTCACTATGATAGGATTATCGTAATACTAACAATTATAACCCCCAATATTATGACATCAATCAAGCTAATTGCTTTGTTAATTTTTTTATCCAGTACTGTGGCTCACGCAAGTCTCTATCGCTGGGTCGATGAAAATGGCAAAGTGCACTTTTCAGATAAAGTTCCCCCATCAATGGCTCAAAAAGGCCACACATCACTCAGTAAAAACGGTATCGAATCAACTAAAGTCAGTTCTGCTAAAAAACTTAAACAAGAGCAGCAAGTAAACTCCGATAAAAATGTGGAGCTTGTAGAAATGACTGATTCGGAGAAAGCAAAAGCTGAGCAGCAGAGAAAAGACGAGCTAATATTAGCTACCTTTGAATCAAAAGAAGAAGTAATCCGAGTGTTCAATAAGAAAATTTCTAAGATTGACCAAAGTCTTGGAATTTTAAACGCGCGTGATGAGAGCCTGGCGCAAAAGTTAAAGCGTATGAACCAAAAATATAAGCTGCTCAGGAGTGAGCCGTCTCGCATGGCTTTATCGATGGAAATAGAAGGCGCTAAGCAAACCCTCAGTGACTATAAAAAAGCTATTGCAACCAATCTCACAAACAAGGAACTTGTCACAGAACAATATCGTCATACTCTGATTCGTTTTACTCATCTTACTAAGTCTGATCAATAAGCTGACTGGCTGAGTAAAAAAGGGACAATAATAATGAAAAATTCTATTTTACTTCCACTACTTGCACTATTAATCAGTGCGCCCGCTGAATCAGGTTTTTACCGTTGGGTCGATGCCAACGGTAAGGTTCATTATGGCGATAAAATCCCTCCTAAAGTGGCCCAAAATGGTCATACCAAGTTGAATAAAAATGGTACTACTAAGGAAAAAGTCGCTTCCTCTGAAGTCCGCAAAGCCAATTTACTAGAGCTTCAAAAAGAGAAAGAGAGACAGAAAGCGTTAAAAGAAGCTAAGAAGATTCGTGACATTCAGGAAATGCATGACACCCAGCTTTTATCAATGTTTAGTACGGTTGAAGAGCTTGAAAATGTGTATGCAAGTAAAATTGAATTAAGCGACGGTTCGATTAATGTACTCAAAGCTCGTCATAAAAAGTTGTCGGACAAGCTTGAAGCAGTGGAAGCACGGCATGAAAGGATGGTCAATCCCGCCGATAAGCGTAAGTTAGGCATGAAGATTGAAGATATGCTGGATAATTTGCATATCTATCAACAGGCAATTACTGAAAACCTTATCGAAAGAGGAGAGTTGGAAGATCGCTTTGAGAAAGACTTAAAACGCTTCAAGGAGCTTACTATCCAGAATGAAAAGAAAAAGAAATAAGTCTGACCAGCCCGCAAAATCATTTGCTACGATTGTTACGTTTTTTGATAACAGTTTGTGAGGGCTTATTTTTTCTTGCTGGTCGTTTAAATTCTTCAATTTTCTTGACCAGTTCATCCCGTGGTGTCACTTCAAAGCCAGGTCGCTTTACGCGTTTGATTTTTTGTCCAATCAAGCGCTGAATGCTTTCCAGGCTACGCTCTTCCTCGCGACTAACAAATGAAATAGCCTGACCACGGCTTCCTGCTCGTCCAGTACGGCCTATACGGTGGACATAGTCTTCAGCAAGGTAAGGAAGATTAAAATTGATTACGTGATCCAGGCCTTGTATGTCAATGCCTCGGGCAGCGACTTCGGTTGCGATAAGTATTTGAATTTTGCCACTTTTAAAGTCTGCGATAGCGCGGCGTCTTGCACCTTGGCTTTTGTCACCATGACAAATTGCTACAGGGTGCTTTTTGAGTTTAAGTTTGAGCTTATCAGCCTGATCTTTAGTGCTGGTAAATACCAATACCTGAAACCAATTATTTTCTTCCAGCAATTCCATAAACAAATCAATTTTGCGATGTTCCTCTATAGGATAGAGTACGTGCTGAACAGTATCTGCAGTAACATTGCCTTTGCTTACGCGAATTTCTAGAAAACCCTTCATTATTTTATGAGAGAGCTCACTCACCCCTTGAGACGAAGTAGCAGAAAAAAGTAGTGTTTGGCGCTTTTTCGAAGTCAATTTCAGTATCGCTAGTACATCCGTCACGAAGCCCATATCAAGCATTCGGTCTGCCTCATCAAGTACAACGCTTTGAATCTCAGCGAGATCAACGTTGCACTGCTCTATATGTTCTAGTAGGCGTCCCGGCGTTGCTATCAAAATATCAACACCTGATTTAAGTTTGTTTGCCTGACCAGCTAACTTCACCCCACCATAAGTGGCAGTGATTCTAAACGATAGAAATTGTGCATATTTTCCAATTGCGTCTGCTAGTTGCTCGGCTAATTCACGGGTAGGGGTCAGTATCAGCGCGCGCGGTGCAGGTGGTAGCTCGTCAGTATCGAGAGTGTTGCTTTGATCAATCAGCCTCTGAAGTACAGGTATTGCAAAAGCGGCCGTTTTTCCAGTTCCCGTTTGAGCGATAGCCAGTAGATCTTTTCCACGACGCGCAGGAATAATGGCTTGTTCCTGAATCGGTGTCATTGCCTTATAACCAGCGGCATCAATACCTTTTTGCAAGTTTGGTGCGAGGTCTAGTGACGAAAAGATCATGGCGAATTCCTTTTATATCCTAACGCGTAAGGCGTGCCATAAGCAGAATTAGCAAATGACACGCCTGAAGTGCGCGAAGTATATAGTGAATTCTAAAGGGTTGTGTTGTTAATTCAATCCTTTGGCTATCAACTGATCTCCGTTGGGATCCTGATCCGTATCGTTGTCGAATAAAACCCAGGGGGCCAAACAGCTGGTGCTTTTGGTACAGGGGTCAGTTAACGTTTTAATAAAGGCCACTAACTGGTTTACCTGCGAGTCACTTAGTTTTTGTGTTGTCAGAGCAAAATTCCAATGATTCATAGCCTCCTGAGTATTGCTTTTCATTTTCTCCAAATTTTGAATACCCGGCTGTTGTAATTGGCTCCAATCGTATTGGTTTAAGGCTTGCTGCGGATTGAGGTGGTGTCTGATAACCGCTTCTAACGTTGTATAAGCACCTGCATGCCCCCAAGGTCCGGTCTGTTCAACATTTAGTAGTGTTGGGGTGCGGAATGCATACTTGTCTGCTTCAATTTTAGTTTCTCTGAAGCGACCAAAGTCATGAACTGCCTCCCCATTGGTATCAATGTCGCCTTTACCTCGGCCAATTTGTAACATGCCGATATTATGGAATTTTTCATCCGTAAAAAAGTCACCAGAGTGACAACCAGAACAACCGGCTCCTCCTTTGTCTTGGCCAGCAAAAAATAGCCTAGCGCCTGCTTTTTCATAATCAGTTAGTGCTTTTTTGTCACCTCTCACATAGCGTGACCACGGCGAATCCATAAACAACTGTGATCGCTGGTATTCACTAAGCAAAAAAGCGATGTTTTGTTCGGTTATGAGCTTTTCTGCGCTGCCGTTAGCATCACCAAAAACGCCTCGGAATTTAGTTAACCAATAATCTGTTCGAGGTAAAATTCCCGAGCCAGCTCCGTATCCACCAAGTCGCTGTGCCAAGAACTCACGTATCTGCTGGTTGTTTTTATCATCATGAGAAAAACCTTTCATTTCCTCTGGTGAAGTGACCGGGAAGCGAGCCTGAGCATTAATTAGGTTTTGCCCAGCTTTTGGATCCACCGTGTAAATGTCGACATCCGGTGTTCGAATTCCATTATTAAAAGTTTCTAACCTACCGTCAAAAAATATCTCTTTTTGCCATGCTGCCACGTTAAAGGTTGATGGCGCATTTCTCGGAACCGGTGGACCACCGTCGTATCCCTCTGAACCAGGTTTGTGCCTTCGCTGGATGCCTAATAAGTCTGGATTAACCGAATCTACACCAATCGACAGACTTAAATTGTCACCACCGCCCAGCAGAGGATGATGACAAGTTACACACGCAGTATCACGATTTCCACTTAATGATTTGGAGAAAAATAGACGTTTACCAAGCTGGCTGGTCGCTGAGTAAATACTGGGGGGCGTTTGTTGTCTAACCGGGTCACCGCTGAGTCCCTTAGCCACTATTATAGTAGTCAATTCGTCATCTTGACTGACCGCATTGGTTGGCAAAGTTGGTGTATAGACTTGTGTCGTTTTGGTCGATGACTCTGATTCAACACAGCCATTAAGGAGTGCAAGACTAAGCAGTATGATAGGTAATGTATAATTGGGGGGCATAGTTTAACCTTATTTTCCTGAATGGTTATTTAGGATATTGAACCATTAGACGGCTTGTTTAGCCGACCAACGGTGCATCCAATTCAGAAGTAAGGTTAAGAGATTTGTGTCAAAGAGAAACGTGGGGTGTGGACGGGTGAGGCTTAGAAACCGACAAAGTCTCCGCCCCATGTTAGGGCGGAGACTTTCACATCCGGTTACTGATCTATCCTCACCTGATAACTGACCTGCCCACTAGCGCCACCTGGTAATGAACCTGTAAACGTCCAGTTTACTTTCTGAATATTCATCACTGGGGTGCAGGTCATGCCCGTTGGAATGACATCGCAGCTTGCTGTGCTTGGCTGCATATTTGTGAAGGCAGGCGCTGTGTCATCAACATCTAAATCAGTGATTGGTCCGGTACCTGTATTGCGAAAATAAATTCGATACTTTATGTAGTCACCGGGTTTTCCTTGGCTTAGCTGGCTGGTCTCAGCACTGCTTTGCGATACATTTTGGGCCGTCTTGCGAAGTTCTAAACGTGAAGCTCCCGTTTCAGGGTTTGCTGAAGATGTGGTTGGCGAAACCTCACTGCCTACAGTAGTTAGGTCGGTCACTTGCATGTCCAAAGGACTAGCTGTGCCACCACTGTATTGGAAACTAGCCGTGGTTCGTACACGATATTTGTCGCTACCAGGCGCATTAGCGGGTACATAAACCTTATTAACAATGCACCACCTACCATTGGCAGGGACCCCCAAATTAATTCCCTCAAGAGGTGAATTGGCTTCTGTACCATTTAGAACACCGTCACAATTGCTATCACGATAGATTAAATGAGACCAACCAATTGCCGAATTGGCATCCGCAGAGGTAGTAAACTTCACAGTACCTGCCGCTTGAGTAGTAAACTGATGGGCGTAGTAAACTACATTGCCAGGCAACACTTCGCTTTGATGGTCAGGCTCAAAAATAATTTTTCTGACATCACCAAAATCAACATTGTTATAAGTTGTCGCAGACGTTGCTGTGAAG
>CALAJG010000164.1 GCA_937923375.1 uncultured Leucothrix sp. | reverse complement strand
TAGGAAGCGGTGCGCTTTCACAAGGATCTGGAGGCAATGTATTGACCAACGTCTTGGGAGCCGCTTTAGGCGGTTCCCAGCAACAACAAGGCGGTGGTGGTTTAGCCAATGTGTTAGGCGGATTGCTCGGCGGCGCAGGTGCCCCACAGCAACAGTCTAACGCAGGCGGCTTGGGTGGTCTTCTGGGAGGAATTCTGGGTGGCAACCAAGTTCAGCAACAGCAGTCTGGTGCAGCTGACCTGTTAGGTGGTTTATTTGGTGGCGGAAACAACGCCAGAAGCAACCAATCAGGTGGTGGGCTTGGCGATTTACTAGGTGCAGCGGTAACACAATATGCACAGAGCCAAAACACTCAAGCTCCGGCAACCAGTCATGAGCATTGCCAACATTTACCTAGTGCAGTTAATCAATCAGAGGCGCTTAGCCAGGCTGAAGTATTGATCCGTTCCATGATTAATGCCGCTAAAGCTGATGGACGTGTTGATGATCAGGAGCAACAGAAAATACTGGGTCGTCTAGGCGATGTAAATGCCGAAGAGGCAGCTTTTGTTCGTCGCGAACTCGGCGCCAAATTAGATGTAAACGGTTTTATCCAGAGCGTGCCGCGTGGTTTTGAACAACAGGTCTATATCATGTCGCTAATGGCGATTGATCTAGACACAAACCATGAAGCTCAATATCTTCACCAATTAGCGCAAGGTATGAACCTATCAAATGATATGTGCAACCAGATCCACGATAAGCTAGGTGCCAGAAAGCTTTATAGCTAAAATCATGCCTAAGGTGTTGGTAACTTCCAACACCTTAGGCATCACTCCTGACTGACCTCATATAGAGATATTAAGACAATTGCTAGAGATGATTTTTAATCACACTCTCTAAGTATTTGTTATTAAATTTAAATTCTTTATTACACAAACATTACGAATGTTTCATTTTGGCTTGTTATTAACTTAATAACTCATCTTATAAGTTGTTGCTTTTTTGCAAATTAGGTAGTCTTAGAGATATCTATAAAGCCTAATTATGCTTTATATAAAACTGAGTCACTCGAAATTATAAGAACACAATTATTATTAAAATCTCTACAGGCATTTATCTATGAACAACAAACTCTGTACAGTCGGGGCATTCATGTCCGGAAAAAGCTGGTGGAAGTGGGCACTGTTTGGCCTGCTCGCACTATACTCATTATTACTGGTATCTCGATGCAGTCCTATTGAGCAAGACTTACACGCACGAACAAGTGAAGCACTCAATGAAAAAGGACTGGCCTGGGCATCCCCTACGCTAGAAAAGCGCGGTAGAGATGTTATGTTGACTGGCGAGGCTCCGAGTGAAGAGGCGCGTGAGCTAGCAATTAACACCGCTGCTAATGTCTATGGAGTTCGGGTTGTTGATCACGATATAACCCTTAAACAGTACAGTACGCCTGTGTTTGGCCTGAATAGTAAAGACGGCAAGACTACGCTTAGCGGTAGTTTTCCAGAGCAAGGCTTAATTGATCAGACGCTTCGTACGGCATCTGACAACTTCGGCGCTGATAATGTGGTCAACGAAATGACTGTCAGCAAAGATGTATCTTCTCCTTCATGGTTACCTGCTGCGCTTGGTGTGTTACCTGCAATGGTGGCAATGAAAGGTGCAGATCTGCTTATCAACAATGACAATGCCACCATTGAAGGATCCTTTGAAACTGATGATGAAAAACAGTCTTTCCTCAAACTGGCTACCGATGCTTTCGGCGATAAGCTAACAGATAACTCTGTAGTGGAGCCAAGTGGCCCTACTCCTGAAGAACTTGCTGAAATCGCTCGCAAAGCTGAAGCAGCCGAAGCAGCTAAGATTGCTGAAGAAAAGCGTTTAGCTGAAGAAGCAGAGAAAGCTCGCCTAGCTGAAGAAGAACGTCTGGCTGAAGCAGCAAAAGTTTCTGAACAAAAGCGTCTCGCAGAAGAAGCCGAAGCCGCCCGTCTTGCTGAAGAGAAAAGATTAGCAGCCGAGGCCGCAGCAAAACTTGAAGCCAATAAAAAGAGCATGGCCGCTATTATGCTAGCAGCGACAGCTGCCAGAGAATCTAAAGCTGAAGAGAAACGCCTTGCTGAAGAAGCAGAAGCTGCTCGACTGGCTGAGGAGAAACGCTTAGCTGAAGAAGCCGCTAGAATTGCTGAGGAAAAGCGGCTCGCTGAGGAAGCTGAAGCCGCCCGCATTGCTAATGAGAAGAAGATGGCAGCCATTATGCTCGCCGCTCAGAAAGCAAGAGAGGCTAAAGCCGAAGCTGCTCGACTAGCTGAAGAGAAACGCTTAGCCGAAGAAGCCGCTAGAATTGCAGAGGAAAAGCGACTCGCTGAGGAAGCTGAGGCTGCCCGCATTGCTAATGAAAAGAAAATGGCAGCCATTATGCTCGCCGCTCAGAAAGCAAGAGAGGCTAAAGCCGAAGCTGCTCGACTGGCTGAAGAGAAACGTTTAGCCGAAGAGGCAGAAGCCGCCCGTCTCGCGGAACAAAAACGCCTTGAAGATATCGCTCGGGAAGAACGAGCAGCAGAGCGTAGACGCCAAGCCGCAATTCGAGAAGCAGAGCTAGCTAAGCAAAAAAGAGAGGAAGAAATAGCTAGACAAAAAAGGCTTGAAGAGCAGGAAAAAGCAGCAGCACTAGCAGAAGAAAGACGTCGTGCCAGAGAGAAAGCAGAGGCTGAAAGAATTGCCGCTGAAAATGTTAATCGTCATACTCATCCTAGTAATCAATATACTAATGCTGTGACTCACAAGCATCCAAGCAGTGATCCTAACCATACTCACAACTACAGTGGAACAGTACAAAAACGTGCTCCGGTACAGAAAGTTTCCCACTCTCATCCGCAAAACCAATTCAGTAAGGCGGTTACACATGCGCATGCAAACGGTGGCAGCAACCATACACACAACTACGGCGTCAGTAATCAGCAGCAACAGGTAATTACATCACTGGAAAGTCAGGTGGCTGCTTTGGCAACTCAAGCGACTAGTAACGCCGACTGTCAGCAGTCGATTAATGCTACAATGCGTGGACAACGAATACTTTTTGCCACGGCTAGTGCAACAATCGACAGGCAGAGTTATGCTCTACTTAATTCCTTGGCTGAAAGAATTCGCCGCTGTGAAAAACGTATCCAGGTTTCTGGCCACACCGATAGTCGTGGTGCGGCTGACATGAATATGAAACTTAGTCAGGATCGCGCGCGAGCGGTTCGTAACTACCTAAGAAACCGGGGTGTTGGACGCTCAGTGATTAGCAGTAGAGGCTATGGTGAAACCAGACCCATAGCAAACAATAACAGCGCGGCAGGCAGAAGACTGAACCGACGCATTCAATTCACTATATTAAAATAGGTAAATAACGATGATGTATTTAATTGGTCAAACATGGATTTTGTTGCTACTTGCATTTTTGTTAGGCGGCTTACTTGGATGGATATGGCGCAACATGCAGTACCGCAGAGATGGCGATGCACGCCTTGGTAACAAGTAAGTTTTAAACTAGTCGCAACAAATAAGACTAGTAGCATAATTGCTGTCAAAGGAGTCACTTTTCAAGTGGCTCTTTTTTTTGGCGCATAGTTCAACTGTTAATTTCCTTGACCCAATAACTCGCAAATTGCAAACTGCGGTCATTGAACACAAATGCTGGCATGCCATGAATAAATTCATAGATTATCGTAGCGATACCGTCACCCAACCTTCAGCTGCAATGAAACAAGCGATCATTGAAGCAGTGGTTGGGGATGATGTATATGGTGAAGACCCAACAGTCATAGAACTACAAGAACGATTGGCTGACCAGTTTGGAAAACAAGCAGGGTTATTCTTCCCAAGCGGGACACAAAGTAATCTAGTTGCTATGTTGTCGCATTGTCAACGCGGCGAAGAAGTTATTACAGCGCAGGAAAACCATGTGTTTACCTATGAAGCGCGCGGGGCATCTGTACTGGGTGGGATTGCCTTGCACCCTATTTCCAGCTCAAACTATGGCACCGTTTCTCCAGCTGAAGTA
>CALAJG010000163.1 GCA_937923375.1 uncultured Leucothrix sp. | reverse complement strand
TCAGTCACTGCGCTAGGCAAGGTGGTGGCGACCAACATGCTACTGGCGGCATGCAACCAGACGCCAAGGCATAAAATGCTAATCCGGGCCAAGTTGCCATCTTTGAGTAACGCAGACCAGCCTTTATTCTGGTTTGATTCTGTTGGCATGAAGTTTTCCAGACAGCACAGGAGTGTGGGTATTAGGTCTTCAAGCTGGCGTTAGGTCAAGTGTTAGTTTTTGGATTCAAGCATCTGGATTTTGCTGGGACTGATCCAAGCAAACTTAATTACTATGCTTCTTGCTGCCATCCTTATTCCAACTCTCACGCTTTTCGCTGCGCATGCCATTGGCACGAGTAAACGTGCGGCGCTCTTCACGTTTTCCATCGGGATAGTAGGTTTCGATCGACAACAATGCGCCGTCCTTGTTCTTTTTCTGATGCTCAAACAACTTGCCATTATCATGATAGCGATACGACTCCAGGAGCACACCTGCCTCATAATAATTCTTAGTTTGCACCTCATTACTATTGCTACGATAACGGATCCAGGTTTGGTGTTTATTGTCGTTCTGGTAGCTACCTTGTTCGCTTAGCAGCAGCGTGTTGCCTTCGCCTTGTCCGCTGTAATAGGCATACGCCCCATGACGTTTTCCATTGGCATAATGGGTCTTATATTGAAGCTGTCCCTTGGCATTATATTTAAGGTCCGCACCGTGTTTTTTGCCGTCTTTGAAGCCAACTTGCTGACTTAATTTATTTTCATCACCACGCAAAACCCACTGCCCCGTGCGCTTACCATCGGCATAAGTTCCTTTTACCCGCTCCACGCCAGCCTTGTTATATCGAGCATAGGCTCCGTGCTTTTTAGCTGTATTTGGGTTGTAAGTTGTTACCTCTTTGATCTGCTTACCGTCTCGGTGGTAGCGGGTATCGCTTTTCCTCAAGCCGTTTACAAAGAATTCCACTCTGGTCAGCAAGCCATCTTTTTTGTGGTGCTGGCAGCTGCCGTTACGGAACCCAGACTGATACGGGCAAGTGGTAGTTGTGCTACCCCGTTTCACTTTAATCTGCCCCTGAAGCGGTTGGCCCGATTTTTTTAGGCTGTAAAGATAAGCGCCATTTTTTTGTTTCACCTCTTTAGTCTCGCTACGATCTAAGGCGGGTGACGCTTGGACTAGAGGGCATATTACTGAAAATAATAGAGACCAGATAAGGTATTTGAATTTGGGCAAAAAATAAGCTGTAGGCATAGCGTACTCCGATGGGATAGCCGTGGATGTTGATTGATAAACTAATGGCTAACTCTCTTGGGTGTCAACATTATTCCTTATTCTCAGAACTGTCTCTCAGAAGAAAACGTGGTCCATCTCCTAATGCTGCCGCTTCATCATCTGGGTTATACAAGCGACATTTCTGCAGAGACAGGCATCCACAACCAATACAGGAATCCAGCTTGTCTCGTAGCTTTTCTAAATCCTCAATACGTTGTTGGATTTGCTCTTTAAACTGCTTACCTAATTTCCCCCAATCCGCTTTAGTCGGCGTTCTTGAGTCTGGCAGGTTGTCTAACTGTTCACGAATCTCTGGCAAGGTAAAGCCCAGTTTCTGCGCTGCCATTACAAACGATACTCGACGGATATCTGAGCGTTTGAATTGACGATGACCGCTTTCGCTCCGACCCGCTTTTACCAAGCCTTTTTCTTCATAAAACCGTAAAGCAGAAACCGCCAAACCGGTGCGTTTTGCAAGTTGTCCAATAGCGATGAACTCATTTCCACGATATGCCATAAAAACCTTGATCTAAAGTTAACTTGAGGTTTTATGCTAGCACTATCAAATCAATAAACGGAGAAAAATCATGAGTACAGCAATTATGGAACATCTGAATATTACCGTTGAAAAGCCTGTTGAACTTGCCCACGAACTGTGTCAATTATTTGGCTGGAAAGTTCGCTGGGAAGGTGACTCCTTAGATCAGGGTTATACGGTACATGTTGGTGGAACAAATTCTTATTTGGCACTTTATACCCCTGCGAAGTTAACTGGCGAACCGGTGCCGCCTTATCGCTCAGACCGTGCACTGAATCATATTGGCGTAGTCGTTGAGGATTTAGAGGAGACAAGAAAAGCGGTGCTGGATGCTGGCCTTACCATTGGGGATGAAAATGAAGTGCCGCCGGGGCGACGCTTTTACTTTCATTTACATGGTATCGAGTTTGAGGCGGTTGAGTATTAACTTTTATGCCGCCTTCATCATAATCTCGGCATTGGCAAGGGTCATAGGCTTTCCGAAATAGTAGCCTTGCAATTGATCACATCGCATACCTTGTAAAATATTGACATGCTCATCGCTTTCGACACCTTCTATCGTTACATCCATATCAATGCAATGTCCCAGATTGATCACTGAGCCAATAATTTTTTCGAGCTTTTTTGGATCTTGGTCGTAACCTAGGAGGAACGAGCGATCAATTTTAAGCTTATCAAACCCATATTTCCATAAATAGCCTAGACTGGAATATCCCGTTCCAAAATCGTCCATAGCAATAGAAACACCCAAGTTCTTTATCGCAGCGAGTTGATTTTGTGTCGAGCCATCATCTCTAATGAGAAGACCTTCGGTTACTTCCACTTCAAGGCGTTCAGCAGGAAAATTGTATTCTGACAGTAGGTCTTTTATAAAACTTGGTAAGTCGCCTGGCTCAAACTGAATCGCGGATAGATTTACTGATATAAACGTATCTTTCGACCAGTCTTTAGCTGTTTTCACCGCTTCGCGCAAAACCCACTTGCCAATGTCATTGATCAACCCCAGTCGCTCGGCCATTGGGATAAATTCTTCGGGAGAGATGATCGCTCCTTCTTCATCTTTGAGGCGTAATAGTGCTTCAAGCCCAAGAATTTTTTTCGTTTCTGGTTGATTAATTGGTTGGTAGTATATTTCTAGCCCAGTACCATCAATCGCCTGATTTAATAATCGCTCTAGCTTTTGCTGACGTTTGAACTCATTGCTCAATTCATCTGAGAAAAATGTAATGCTGTTTTTGCCATCATTTTTAGACTTATAGAGCGCGGTATCAGCAGCATGCAACATATCCGATAGAGGTTCGTCGCTACTGGCAATATTCAAACCGATGCTCACGTGTCCAGTAATTGTCTGGCCTCGATGAGACATACCTTTAGCGATACTGGCTTGCACATCTTGAGCAATCAATTGCAGTTCATCTGGCGTGACGTCACCAATACAGGCTACAAATTCATCGCCACCAAACCGAGAAAAAATTGCGTTTTCGCCTAACTTACTTTTAAGCGTATGGCCGACACTACGAAGGAATGCGTCACCTCCATCATGTCCATGTTCCTCATTGATCCGTTTGAAGTCATCAACATCAATGAACAAGGTTCCAATCGAGCGATAATCTTTCAAATACGTTTCAGCTGACTTATTGAATGAACGACGGTTATACAGTCCAGTCAGTGCATCAAAATTTGCTAATTGTTCTGCTTCAGCCTTAGCTGTCTTAGCAGTAGCGCTTTCTTTTAGCATCGCAAGCGCGGGCAACAAAAAGAACAGAGCACTAATAGCGGGTAAAAACAGTGCTATCCAATAAAAGCCATCTTTAAGTGACGCCACCGTCTCTGTTTGGTCGATGTAAACTTCTGCAACACCAATTCGCATCCCTGATTTGTCTGTTATTGGAACGTAAGCTTCCACATAGACATCTGGTCGGTTGGCTTTTTGTCGACCATCGCGTATTGCAATATTACTGTTTCCGCTGCTAAAAACATCAAGCGCTTTCTTATTCTCAGCCGTAAGATATTTAGCTTCTTCCTTAACCTTATACTCATCAGAGACGAATGAAATTGTGCCATCAGGGCGAAAGATTTTAAAGCGAAACACTTCGCCAAACTCGACCGCTCTATCGATCGTAGCTGACTGCTTTCGGTTAGGCACACCCTGCGTGACGAGAGTTTCAATATTATCGAGATGAGCAACAAAATAGTTCGCCCAATGTATTGCTGTTGTTCTGGCTTCCTTCTGGACGACTTTATCGACGGTGTTAGCCAAAAGTAACCAGACACCAACCATAAGCGCACAGGTCATTGCACAAACAGTTACTATTGATGGGAGCGATTTTTTATTGATTATCATGGGGATGCCTTTATGAACGACTGTAATGAGGTGTGGGTGGCCTCATTAGATTCATACCGATGATGACATGAATTACTCTGACTACTAGGTTTTCCAGATGAAATGGCTATCTATAAAATGTTATGCGGGCTACAATCTCTAGAGATAGATAATCAGCTGCCATCAGTAACTGATTGGTCTTGTTGTTTTAAGTAATCTAACAGCTCAAGTTCGAAGTAAACTTCATTAGGACTACAATAGCTGTATCGATTTGTTAGCATTGATTATTTTGCACCTTCTCCAAACAGATCTTCTGAAACTGGCGCATTGCATAGCTCTGACGTCGTCCGGCTTTACTAATAACCGATATCTCTGTTTCACGAGAAAACTCACT
>CALAJG010000162.1 GCA_937923375.1 uncultured Leucothrix sp. | reverse complement strand
CCGATAAGAACCAGTGAAATTAGTGTGCTTGGCTTGTTCATAATTTTCATCCATAGAATTTTGTGTAGGTAAAATGCTTTTCAATATGTGTGAAAAACAATCTACTAAACTAACTATAGGACAAAATTTGGCTTTAAGTTTATCTAAGTATTTTATAGCAAAAATTGTAAGGGCTAATTTCAAATAAACATATTCAATAAAAAAGGCCCGATAGAAGTCTACCGAACCTTATTTCGTCACAAATTTAAGAAATCAAGCGCTTTGCTTTATTCCTAATCTAAACTGACTTCAGATTTGGACATGACCCAAGGCATTATCAATCGCATCCACAATCTGATCAGCATCGTCCTTAGTACAAATCAATGCAGGACTCAAACACAGCGTGTTGTTAAACGTTTCAAAACTACGATTAGTCCGGCCAATCATCACGCCCTGCTTCATGCAATCAGCAGCAACACCAGCCGTCACGCTCTCAGCAACTGGCTCTTTAGTCTTGCGATCCTTAACCAGCTCCAGTCCCATAAACAGACCTTTACCGCGTACATCACCAATCACTTGATACTTATCCTTAAGTTCGCCAAAGCGGCCCATGAAATACTCGCCCATGTCCGTCACATTCTGCAGCAGGTTTTCTTGCTCTATAATGTTCATGTTCTCAAGCGCCGCCGCTGGACCACCGGCACAGCCGCCAAAAGTACTAATATCGCGGAAGTAACTGAGTGACTCTTCTGGCCCTGCTAAGAACTCTGAGAATAAGTCTTCGGTCGTTGCCGTTACAGAGATTGCTGCGTAACCTGAAGCTACACCCTTTGCCATCGTTACGATGTCAGGCTTTACGTTGTAGTGCTGGTAACCAAACCATTTACCGGTACGGCCCATTCCACAAACTACTTCATCGATGTGAAGCAACACGCCATATTTGTGGCAGATTTCCTGAACCGTCTCAAAATAGCCTTCAGGAGGAGTAATAACACCACCACCGGCAGTAATTGGCTCAAGTACAATTGATCCAACCGTGTCTGGGCCTTCAGCCAAGATTACTTTTTCAATCTCACGAGCAGCTTGAACACCAAAGTCAGGGTCATCACCGTTTGGTGAGCGGTAAGCCATGCAGTGAGGTACTTCAACAAAACCTGGAGTAAACGGACCGTATTGGTCTTTACGTTGAATCTGGCCAGTTGAGCTGAGTGCGGTAATCGTCGTGCCGTGGTAATCACGATCGCGATATAGAATTTTATGTTTCTTGCCGCCGTTCTTCATTGCCGCTAGCTGGCGAACGAACTTATAGCCTTTCTCATTGGCCTCAGAACCAGAGTTTGAATAGTAAACGCGAGATAAGCCCGGCATCTTTTCAATCAAGCGCTGTGCGAACAATGCGCCTGGTACATTAGCCATTGAGTTAGCGAAGTAATTCATCTTTACTAGCTGCTCGTAAACTGCCTTGGCAATAGTTTCACGGCCATAGCCAACGTTAACTGTCCAGACGCCACCAGAAACGGCATCAAGGAATTCATTTCCACTGGCATCCCAAACGCGCATGCCTTTGCCCTCAACCACCATCATCGGTGCTTTACCATCAAGGGGTTTGTGCTGAGCTAGATGATGCCAAACATGATCGCCATCAGCAGCCATTGCAGCTTGAATATCTAAATCTAAATTCGGTGGGTTGTTGGTCATTTTTAAATCCTCTGAACACTCGCGTTCTTACAAATAACTAGTGGGCATAACAAAAAGGCAATCACTATGATGATCGTCAGCAATTCTTTTTTATGCCTGAAGCATACCTGTCGCCAGTTAAACTCCTATAGAACCAGCCAGAATCCAATGCTAAGGCCAGACCTCTACCTATTGAGGCATACACAAAACCCTGCATAATTACCGTAAACTTTAGCTTAAATCGGAGAAATTTCATGGCTTATTACGTTTTTAAAATTACCCAGCCAACGCCCATTGTCAAGAATCTGGATTACCTCACATCGTTCGAGTCTTTTAAAGACGCTAAGGTCTATGCTCGCGCTCAACGCGCAGAGTTGCCAGCCGGTACCAACATAACAATTAAAATGGTGCATGCAGTAAACCAGCTTCAGGCAGAAGAACTATTGCTGGAAACCCGCGAAAAGCCAGTATTAATGGAATGGGAAAAATAGACATGAGGTATTTAGTTCGGCAGACGCTTGGCACATAATACCCTCCTTTAATAACGGCCTGAACAGAGCACCCTCGACTCAGGCATTCTATTCAGGAACAAGCGCATGAAACACCTTCCGATTTTTATCAGTATACGCAACAAGCCTTGCGTGGTGATCGGTGGAGGTTTGGTGGCAACCCGCAAAGTGTCCAGCTTACTAGACTCAGGGGCGCACATTACCGTTGTTTCGCCGGTAATTACTCAAGAAATTCAACAGCATGTGGCAACAGGAAAGCTGCAGCATCATTCACGCGTTTTTTTGGATTCAGATCTTAACGATGCCTATCTGGTATTTGCTGCCACAAACAGCCGAGAGATAAACCGTCACATCGGTAAATTGGCTGAGGCAAAACACCAGCTGGTTAATATTGCTGATGATCCGGATAATTGCAATTTCGTTCTTCCTTCGGTGCTTGATCGTTCTCCAGTGGTGATTGCCGTTTCCACGGGTGGAGCATCGCCGGTTCTAGCACGGCAACTACGCATGCAATTGGAAGCGATGATTCCATCAGCTTGCGGCCGACTGGCTGGCATTACGGAAGAATATCGCAAAAAAGTAAAATCCTTTTTCCCCAAGCAAACGCAACGCAAACAGTTTTGGGAAAATGCATTAAAAGGCCCCGTCTCTGAATTGGTTTACGCTGGGCAAGAAGCCAGTGCACGACTGCATTTAGATGAAATGCTGGAGCAAGGCTTAGAAACCAGTCCGATGGGCGAAGTCTATCTCGTAGGCGCTGGCCCTGGTGATCCAGACTTATTGACGTTTAAGGCGGTTCGTTTGATGCAACAAGCGGATGTCATGGTCTATGACCGTTTGGTTTCGCAACCCATTCTGGACATGGCCAATCCTGAAGCCGAACGCTTATACGTTGGTAAACAAAAGGATGACCATGCCGTTCCACAGCAAAAGATCAATGATCTGTTAGTCGAGAAAGCTAAGCAAGGCAAGCGGGTGTTACGCCTTAAAGGTGGCGACCCGTTTATATTTGGTCGCGGCGGTGAAGAGATTGAAACCCTGACCGAGCATGGAGTGCCGTTTCAGGTAGTCCCCGCTGTTACCGCAGCCTCAGGTTGTGCGGCTTATGCAGGAATCCCATTGACTCATCGCGACCATGCTCAGTCGGTCACGTTTGCCACCGGTCACTTAAAAGATGGCACAATCAATCTAAATTGGGAGCAGCTGACTCAGGCCAACCACACCTTAGTTTTTTATATGGGGTTAAGCGGCATTTCTGAAATAAGCAAGCAGCTTCAACTTCACGGCATGTCAGCCAATATGCCCGCCGCCTTAATCGAAAAAGGTACAACGCGCAATCAACGGGTGCACATTGCGACGCTGGCTACGTTGCCGGAAAAAGTCATAGAAAGCGGTGTTTCAGCTCCTACCCTGACGATTATTGGTGAAGTGGTAAAGCTGCACGATAAACTAAATTGGTATCAACCCGAACGCCACGTCAAAGAAACTGACTTTAGCCTACACAATACTTAGGAGTCTGCCGCCATGCAAGAAACTAAGATTTCAATTCAACAAGCCTTTAGCAACGATATTTCATCGGCGATGGCTAGCGA
Organism: uncultured Leucothrix sp.; assembly: GCA_937923375.1. GTDB lineage: Bacteria > Pseudomonadota > Gammaproteobacteria > Thiotrichales > Thiotrichaceae > Leucothrix. Next base: position 2,539 of record CALAJG010000162.1, on the reverse strand, counting down.
TAGCAGCTGTTCTGAATCTGAGCCGTTTGCCCTTCAGGCGCTGGATGACAGCATGGAGCCTGAGTTTGCCACGGGTTGCATCATCATTATTGACCCTACCGGTTTGGCTAAGGATGGTGCATATGTGTTTGCCAAAGATAACGCGGATGAATATATCTTTCGGCAGCTGCGAATCATTGATGATCGTTACTATTTGGCCCCGCTAAACGATTTGTACGAAACCATTGAGATCAAAGGGATTTCACAGATCGAAGGCGTGATTACACAGCGGGCGGGTAAGCGCCGCAGCTATCATAAAAATTATTATTAAATCCACTCGCTAAACAAGCTCCGTACCTTTATCTGTAGAAAATTTGTCTGCCTTATAGACGGCTGGGAAATTCTCTTAATACCGATAAACTTATGGAGATAACAATGGAAATATCTAAACAATGGCTTCTGGCTGCCACATTGCTAATCAGCAGTGCTAGTAGCACGACCATTGCCAGTCCCGGCGTCTACTTTGGTGTTGGCTTAGGTGATGCCAAGCTCAATGAAACCGGCATTGATGACGAAATGGGCAAAAAGTTATTTGCTGGTTACCAAGTCAATCGTTTCTTTGCGGTTGAAGCTGGCTACACCGACTTTGGCTCCTACAACTCATCATCGCTTGGCTTTTCATCCGATCTGGATGGACTCGAAATTAATCTATTAGCAAGCTACCCGATTGGCCCACGTTTTTCTGTGTTTGGCAAGTTAGGTTTTTGGGAATGGGATTATGAAGTTGAGGATTCCAACGGTGCTGCGATTAGTGACCGGGGTGGTCACAATCTTGTGCACGGTGCAGGTCTAGACTTCAAGTTAAACCGTCGATTTAAAGTCAGGGGCTCTTGGGATGAATACCGCGTTGATGACGGTATAGCGAACTTCATTAACCTGAACGTGCTGTATACCTTCTAAATCACTTTGTTGTTTGCCAACAACCGTATTTCATTTCTACATGAAACTTTTTTAACCCTTAACTCGTGTTTTTAATATCTGAGGTAACAAGCCTCAGAAAACTAAGGAATAATGCTATGAAAATTTTCAACCTATTATCGATTGCTACCGTTAGTGCCGTATTGACCGCCTGTGCCGGCGCGCCACCTGCTGCCGTAGAAGCTAAAGCCATGAAACCAATGGCAAGTGAAAACCCAATGGTCGGTGGCGCAGCGATGTTCTCCAGTAAGAACATTATCGAAAACGCGGTAAACTCAAAAGATCACACCACTTTAGTGGCTGCTGTTCAAGCGGCAGGCTTGGTTGAGACGCTACAAGGCCCTGGTCCATTCACGGTATTTGCGCCAGTTAACTCAGCGTTCGATGCCTTACCAGCAGGCGCAGTGGCTAATCTTCTTAAGCCAGAAAACAAAGCCGCATTAACTAAAGTGCTGACTTGCCATGTAGTCGGAGCCGCCGCCATGTCTTCGGCCATTCAAACGATGATTGCCGATGACTCTGGTGTTCATCCGGTAAAAACCTTGGGTGGATGTGTCTTGAAAGCCCGCTACCGTGGCGGCAAGATTCTGTTGACTGATGAAAACGGACGAACAGCCACCGTAACTGTCGCTGATGTGAAGCAATCTAACGGCGTGATTCATGTTATTGACACGGTATTACTGCCAAAGCAGTAATTGATTATTCAAAAAATGAAATTTTAATTCCCTTTGGCCCACTACTCGTCGGGCCTTTTTTGCACACTAACTGCGCAGCACCATAGTTTCAAATTCCAAGCACTTTTGCAGTAGTTAGCACTGGCCCCGTCGGACCGCCTGTGGATGAACCACCTGCTGGCTCATCGCTAATTGCCAGTGTTGAACCGATAATCTGAGAAGACTGGTCGAGTGGTAGTTTGATTTTTTGCTGGCTAATCACACTCAAAATTCCCAGCGAAACCGGTGGATTATCACCGGCAATCAACCAAAGCTCAAAAGAGCGACCGGCAGCGGGGATCGCTTTGGTCGACAAGACTTGCAGTAAGCCATGTGACTCATCGTAGTGAGCCACAACCTGTAACGACTGATCATCTGTCTTCAGGCTTGCAACAAAGTCAGGCTTGAACAGCGGCTGCTGAGAGTGATGGTAAATGAATCCTACTAAGCCGGCCAGCAGCAAACTACTGACCAAGTTTACAGGCCACAGCCAAGGCAGCATTTTTGAACGTGTTTTCCTGTCTATCGGTTTTTCAGAGAATAAACGTTTTTCGATAGTGGCTTTCAACGCTGGAGGTGGTGTTACCTCTTCAACATCCAAATAAAGCGATGCTAAATGTTCTGTCCAATTCAGGTAACGCTTTCTGAGTGTCGAATCCTGTGTTAGGCGTTTTCTAATCGCAGCTGCTTCAAGATGATCAAGCAATCCTAATGCATACTCTGCTACTAGCAAGTCGTCATTATGTTCATTCATTGCTTAAACACCCTTTTAGTTTCAACAGGCTGCGACGTAACCACGTGCGTACCGTGTTGATGGGAATATTGTAGCGGGATGCTAACTCTGCATAAGAATATCCATGCAAGTAGGC
>CALAJG010000161.1 GCA_937923375.1 uncultured Leucothrix sp. | reverse complement strand
GGGTTTGGACATCATTCGCTGCACAGGCTTAATCATTCTTGGTCGCTGTATTGGCTTCGGCATCCTCTGTATTGGTTTGACCATTCTTTTTGGAGGTCTTGGTTGAGGATAAACCTTTGGAGGAGTCGGTGTTGGAGCAACCTCAGGTGTTACAACATTTTGTATCTGGGCATCAATAGCTGCAGTTCTGAGCGCCGGGGCAGGTTGAAGGTCTATTGGTTGTTGGCTACAGCCGGTAATAAATAAACCGATCATCAAAGTGCTGGCGATGGAGAGGTTAGTTTTCTTATACATATTTAGGCATCCTTTCAGTAAACGTTACTTGGATCATTTTTAGTATTGAGCATAACCAAGGGGGTATAATTTTTGATATGGTCGTAAAGTTAACGCGAATTTGTCTTATTGCGTTGACATAATCATAGATTAAAATCCTAAATAAGCATGACTAATTTAATATTATGTGTATTAAATAACCCATTAGGTCAAATAACGGTCTATTTAATGATGATATATAGGGACAGTAAGCCTAATGAATCAAGCAGACTTACCGTCCATGAATTATTATGCCTGCGTAGCAGCTAAAGCAGTGTTAAAGGTTTCACTCGGACACATAACTGCTGTGGTCAAAGCAGCGTCTGACATATAATAACCGCCAATATCTACAGATTGTCCCTGCACAGCATTTAATTCATCGACAATTTTCTGCTCGTTTGCGGACAAGGTTTTAGCCAGTTCTGCAAACTTAGCAGCAAACTCGGTATCCTCTGTTTGCGCTGCCAATGCTTCGGCCCAGTACATGGCCAGATAGAAATGACTGCCCCGATTGTCGAGCTCTCCGGTTTTACGCGAAGGCGACTTATTATTTTCTAACAACTTACCCGTGGCTTCATCCAACGTTGTGGCAAGAATTTTTGCGCGATTATTACCAGCTTTAATGCTGACATCTTCCAGTGAAACCGCCAAAGCGAGAAACTCGCCCAGAGAGTCCCAGCGCAGATGGTTTTCTTCGATGAGCTGCTGAACGTGCTTGGGTGCAGAGCCACCAGCGCCGGTTTCAAATAAGCCACCACCCGCCATTAGCGGCACGATTGACAACATTTTCGCGCTGGTACCAAGCTCCAAAATTGGGAATAGGTCAGTCAGGTAATCACGTAAAATGTTACCGGTGACAGAGATAGTGTCTTTACCGCGAAGAATTCGTTCGAGTGAGAAGCGCATCGCGCGCAGTGGCGACATGATTTCGATGTCAGCGCCAGTCAGATCGTGATCTTGAAGGTACAAATTCACTTTTTTGATTAATTCAGCATCGTGTGGACGGTACTCATCAAGCCAGAAAATGGTAGGAATACCAGCCTGCTTTGCGCGGGTTACAGCAAGCTTCACCCAGTCACGAATCGGTGCATCTTTAGTTTGGCACATTCTCCAGATATCACCCTGCTCTACGTTTTGTTCGATTAGAACATTGCCTTCATCATCAACAATGCGGGCAATACCATCAGCAGGGATTTCGAAGGTTTTATCGTGTGAACCATATTCCTCGGCTTTCTGTGCCATCAAACCGACATTCGGCACTGTACCCATAGTGGTAGGGTCAAATGCACCATTGGTTTTACAGAAGTTGATTACTTCCTGATAAATGCGAGCGAAGGTACTTTCGGGAATAGCCGCTTTGGTATCTTTAGCTTTGCCATCAGGCCCCCACATTTTGCCGCCATTTCTAATCATCGCAGGCATCGATGCATCAACGATCACATCGTTAGGGGCGTGTAAGTTGGAGATGCCTTTAGCAGAGTCAACCATGGCAAGCTCAGGACGGCCTTCATAACAAGCGTGAATATCGTGTTCTATTTCTTCACGGAACGACGAAGGTAAGCTGGTAATTTTCTCGTAAACGCTGCTAATGCCATTGTTAGGATTAACGCCTAACTTCTCAAACAGATCACCGTATTTTTCAAACAGGTCTTTGTAAAACACACGAACCGCATGGCCAAATACGATAGGATGCGAAACCTTCATCATGGTAGCTTTCATATGCAGTGAGAACATGACGCCGGTTTCTTTAGCGTCGTTTAACTCGGCCTCAAGGTAATCACACAGCGCGTTTTTGCTCATAAACATACTGTCGATGATTTCACCTTCAAGCAGTGTGGTTTTGTCTTTCAATACCGTGACTTTTCCATCAGGTGTCAGCAAGTCCATGCTTACGGTGCAGGCCTTGTCCATGGTGAGGCATTTTTCGCTGGAGTAGAAATCCCCTGCTTTCATGTGCGCAACATGAGTGCGTGATGCAGGGCTCCATTTACCCATAGAGTGCGGATTTTTCTTGGCATAACGCTTAACCGCTGGCGGAGCGCGCCGATCCGAATTACCTTCACGCAGCACGGGGTTGACCGCACTACCTAATGCTTTGGAGAATCTAGCGGCTAATTTGATTTCATCATCAGACTGCGGGTCTTCAGGGTAATCTGGAATAGCATACCCCTTGCTTTGTAATTCTTTTATCGCTGCCGTCAACTGATTGATCGATGCACTGATGTTCGGTAACTTGATGATATTGGTTGTGGGGTGTTGAGTAAGCCTGCCTAGTTCTCCCAGATTGTCCGGAATCTTTTGATCATCTGTCAGGTGCTCAGGAAACTCAGCAAGTATTCGTGCAGCAACAGAGATATCGCTGGTTTCTACCTCAATATTGGCGGCACTTGTAAATGTGCGGATGATGGGTAGCAATGAGTGCGTGGCAAGTAGCGGCGCCTCGTCGGTCAGTGTATAAATAATTTTGGACTGTGTACTCATTGCGTTTCCTCATAAATAGCGGTTTGACGGAATATCAACGCTCATTATATCTACATAGGAGTACTCACAACAGAATAAATAGGCCTCAGAGAAACAAAAGCTTAATTCTAAAGCTCAGGATTTGTAAAAGTGGCTTTAAGAAAATTACGCCAGACGTACTAAGAGGTAGCAGGTATTGCTGTCTTAGTTAGCGTCGTTTCGCTACCTTCCATTGGGTTCTCTGGTACCATTCTGGCCAATATCAATGACACCGCCGCCATTGCTGCACCTGCATAAAACACCGCAGCTGGAGATTGTAGCCAGATTAAACCAAAGCCAATGGGAACAACCACAGCAGCGATGTGGCTGATAGTAAATGATACGCCAGCGGTAGGTGCAATGTCGGCGGGATCTGCGATTTTCTGGAAGTAGGTTTTCTTAGCAATAGCCATTGCAAAAAACAGATGGTCCAAAATATAGAGCGCGACAGCCCAAGCCGCTGACTCCACTAAAGCATAACCAATAAACACCAGTACCAATCCCACATACTCAATAGAAAGTGTGGAGCGTTCCCCGATAGCGCCAATCATCTTTCCAATCTGAGGGGCAATGAAAATATTTGCCACCATATTGGCTAAAAACATTAGGGCGATTTCAGAGGCAGTAAAGCCAAACTTTTCTACCATTAGAAAGCCTGCAAACACCACAAATATCTGGCGTCTTGAGCCACTCATAAACTCTAAAAGATAGTAAAGCCAGTAGCGTTTTCTTAGCACTATCGTTTTATTTTGCTCAACCTTAGCAGGGTAATGGGGGAACATTGTCCAGGCAATTAATGCTAGCAGCATGGTGACGCCGCCGCCGATCATATAGACCGTGATCATCGACATTCCAGAATATTCTAAGGTTAGATACACCATGCTGTAGGCGAATACGGATGAAAAAGACCCTACAGCGATCATTCTTCCCAGCATTTTTGGCGCTTCAGACTTGGATAGCCATTGCAGCTGCAATGACTGGTTGACCGCTTCAAAGTAGTGAAAACCAATCGACATTAACAACGTCGTAAAACATAGTCCCCAAAAGCTAGGCAGGAAGCCAGTAATAACCACGCCAAAGCCCATAATCAGCAGTGAGAGAACGGCTAGGGTTTGTTCGCGAAACAAGAATAATAAAAACACGACGGCAAAAGACAGAAAGCCCGGAATTTCGCGTAAGCTTTGGAGTGCTCCCATATCGGCACCGTCAAAAGCAGCATATTCAATAGCAAAGTTATTGATCAATGCCGACCAGACGCCGAATGAAAATGGCATCGCCGCAGCCATAATATAGAGCAGAACGCTGGGTTGCTGCCATTGGCCATTTCGCAAGCTAGAGAGTAATGTTTTCACGTAATGGCTCACTGATCTCAAAATCATATTGTAATGTAGTTACCATGGAGAAGTGTAAAATTGACAAAGAAATTTATGAGGAGCGGTTTGAATGAGTGATTTTAATACTCAGCGCGACAACTATTATTACTTCAGTAGGATTACAACCCGTTGGATGGATAATGACGTTTACCAGCATATCAACAACGTCAATTACTACAGCTTTTTTGACACCGTCGCCAACGAGTATTTAATGCTAAAAGGGGGCTTAGATATTCGCCATTCTGAAGTGGTTGGTTTTATTGCTTCCTCAAGCTGCCAGTATTTATCTCCAATCTCACACCCCTGCAATATCGACGCCGCATTTCGTGTCAACCGTATTGGCAATAGCTCTGTAGAGTATGGGGTGGCTGTTTTCAAAGAGGACGAAGTAAAAGCCTCTGCTTGGGGAACCTATACTCACGTTTTTGTAAATCGCGAAACAAACCAATCAACAATTATTCCGGACACATTAAGAGCGGCTTTGCAGAATGCCCTGATGACCGAGTAATTATTTCCTGATTAGTTATGGGTTGTAATACACTGATGCCCTACTGATAGACATTGAAAAACAGGATTACTATGAAGACACAGCTGCAGACTTTATTGGGGTTAGAACTACCGATTATTCAAGCGCCGATGGCGGGAGTACAAGGTAGTGAATTAGCCATTGCTGTGTCCGCTGCCGGAGGACTGGGTTCCCTGCCATGTGCGATGTTGACAGCTGATGTTATGCATCAAGAAATGAAAACCATCGAGGCGAACACTGACAAGCCATACAACGTTAATTTCTTTTGCCACAAAACACCTGAGGTCGATGAAGCGCGTGAAGCCAAATGGCGTGGGCTGTTAACGCCTTATTACCAAGAGTTTGGTATTGATGCCAGTCAGATTACAGCAGGCGCCAGTCGCGCACCTTTTAATCATGAATTAGCCGACGTGCTTGAAAGCTTCAGGCCTACGGTAGTGAGCTTCCATTTTGGTTTGCCGGAAAAAGCTCTGGTAAATCGTGTTAAATCAATGGGCGCTAAGGTACTTTCTTCTGCCACTACTGTAAAAGAAGCGCAGTGGTTGGAAGCTAATGGTGCCGACATAATCGTAGCCCAAGGCGTTGAGGCGGGTGGTCACCGGGGAATCTTTTTAAGCGAGGACACTGAGTCGGTTGATGGGAGAGCGCCTAAGTATAGTGTTTCCACGCAAATCGGTACGTTTGCTCTATTGCCGCAAATTGTAAATACGGTGAGCGTGCCAGTCGTTGCAGCTGGAGGCATTGCTGATGCCCCAGGCATTGCGGCAGCAATCAATCTTGGGGCTTCGGGTGTGCAACTAGGAACTACCTACCTGCTTTGCGATGAAGCAAAAACCAGTGCACCACATCGCGCTGCACTCAATAGTGACCACGCCGCGGAAACAACACTAACTAATTTGTTCTCTGGTCGCCCGGCGCGAAGTATGGTTAACCGCATCGTCAGTGAATTAGGTCCGATGAGTGATTGGGTGCCTGACTTCCCAATGGCCTCGACCGCAACAGCGCCACTAAGAGCAAAAGCTGAGGCAAGCGGTTCCGGGGATTTTTCGCCGCTATGGTGTGGTCAAAATGCGAGCGGCTGCAAAGCAATTGCTGCCGGCGAGTTAACCAGAAAATTGGCAGCTGGTTTAGGATCTGATAGCTTTATTTGATTTAGGCTGTGGCTCATCTAGCTTCACAACCAACTCATCAAGCAGCTCATACAATAGCTCTAGTTTTCCATAACCAAACGATTCAGTAATGTGGGCATAGCGCTCCTCAGATCGAGGGGCAATCAGTTCGACTAGCTTAACGCCCGACTCAGTCAAACTGATGATCGAACGACGCTGGTCTGTTTCAGACGTCCTTCGCGTGATGAGTTGACGACCTTCCAGGTTTTGGATAATTCGCGACAAGCTAGGCATTAGTAAATAGCACTTCTCTGATATAACAGACATTTCAAGTCCGTCCGTTTCAAACAGAATGCGCAAGACCCGCCATTGCTGCGGTGACAGCTCATACTCGCGAAGGTGAGGAATGAATTTCTTCATCACCACCTCACGCGCTTTTAGCAAAGACATCGGGAGCGATCGCTCAAATTCACGCATAGTG
>CALAJG010000160.1 GCA_937923375.1 uncultured Leucothrix sp. | reverse complement strand
ATATTTCTGGCTTATGACAAACCGCTTCAAGGTTGTGCCCGTCCGGATCAATAACAAACGCTCCATAATAATCTGGATGATAAATCTTGCGCAGTCCGGGTTTGCCGTTATCCTTAGCACCTGCTTGTATCGCCGCTTTATAAAATGCATCAACCTCGGCTCGGGTTTCTGCTACAAAGGCAATGTGCATCGGTGGCTGAACCACCTCATCAGGTCCAAACCAAAACTCACCTTTGCCATCGCGGCCAAAGCCCGCCCATCCGTCAATCTCAACAATCAGCTGAATGTTTAACGGTCTAAGACAGGCAGTATAAAATGCCTTGCTTACGGCATAATCTGAAATGGCGAGCCCTATATGGTCAATCATCATTGCAAAATTCCTCCCCTTGTCTAATGATCATATTCTACACTGCTTTAACTGTAATCCTGATTGATGAAATGGCCTAACAGTTTTGAGAAATAGCCTATGAATCATCGCGAATTCCTTCAGTCCTTAAACCCTAAGCAGCGTCAGCAGCTGACTCAAAAGTCTGATTCAGCTCGCTCAGCACTGGGGTTTAATCCTGATTATTGCGACTCTCATTGTCAGTGGAGTACCTTTAGGGCCAGTATTGATGTTGCCGCTGGGCATTTTGTTTAGCTTGGAATATGCCCTTTCATGCAGAACATCATAGCTTCGCAGCGGTACCATTTCACAGTTTACCCATGCTAAATGGACTGGTTAGAGACTATTTGCAGACCACCGCGCAAGGTTACTCGGCTAGCCCCGCTAGGGTAGGGCTAGCCTAGGAGGCTCATCAGTCATTTACTTTGACTTCGTAGCTTACATCACCACTGGAGCCGCCGATAAGTGATCCTGTAAAGTCCCACTTCACCGCCCTTACCCCCATTACAGGGGAGCAAGTGATGCCTGCCGGAGTATTAGAGCATGTTGCTGAACCTGCTTTGAGGGTTGTGAAATCGGGTGCCATATCATCAACTTTGAGGTCAGTAATCGGGCCGGTACCCGTGTTGCGATAATAAATACGGTATTTAAGAAAGTCCCCCGGGCTTGCTTGATTGACAGACTCAGACTCAGCAGTATTTAACGTCATATTCTGTACTGTCTTGCGAAGCACCAAGCCAGACTCTCCAGTTTCAGGATTGGTGCTAGTTGTAGGAGAGACTTTGCTGCTGGCAATGGTTAAGTCGGTGACTTTCATATCAATAGAGCTCGCTGCTGAACCCCCATAGGTGAAGTTTGCGTTAATCACAACACGGTATCGATCCTGCGCAGGGGTATTGGCAGGCGCATAGACCTTATTGATAATGCATAACCTACCACCAGTACTGAGGCCAAGATTTAGCCCAGTTATTACCGTATTGGCCTCTGTGCCATTGAGTGTGCCATCACAATTGTCATCTCTGTAAATAACCTGTTCCCAACCTGTTGCAACATTCGCATCGGTTGTTGCCGTGAGTTTGACCGTGCCTTGTGAAGTGGTTGTTAACCTGTGGGCATAAAAAACGACATTTCCAGGCAATATTTCACTTTGATGATTCGGTGCAAAGTCCACTTTCTTCACATCGCCAAAGTCAAGATCGATATAGGAGCCTATACCAGGGACTACGGTAAAGGTGATAGTGTCGGTCGATGGATTATAGCTGCCAGCACTGTTGCCAACTGTAGCGTTGGTGGTGATATAGCCAGAACCATTAAATTCTTTGACATTAATAACGGTCGCATTGGTGGGTGCATGGAGTGTATAGCTACCATCGGTTGCTGTCAGCGTTGTGTCATAAACAGTGCCAGAAGCATCTGTGGCAATGACCTTTATGCCACCAATCCCTTTTTCAGCGCCATCCTGAATTCCGTTAGCAGATATGCCGCCAGTCAAACCATTGTCATCAAATACTGTCCCGCGAATAACTACCCCTTCCCAGTCACCAAAGTCCTGCAAGCTGATGTTAGCTTCATCAACGAGAATATTTCTAACATTGGCTGTGGTTGATACAAAGCCCGCTGGGTCACTACTGGCCGGAGGACAAGTGGCAGAGCCAAATGGCACCGGCGATGCAGCGGATTCAATCAGTTGATAGTTGCCACTCATGACAGAATCAAACTTATAAAATCCGTTAGCATCCGTGTTCACACTCTGACAGTTAACTGACGCACCAGGGTAGGGCGAACCTGCCAACACAACCGTCACTCCCGGAATGCCTACTTCACCGCTATCCCTTATTGTGTTGTTATTAGCGTCGTTCCAGACAGTACCTGTTACCTCGTACATATCGGGTATCAGACCCATGTCGAGGGTCAGGTTGGAGAGATCATCTAATGTTGAATCAGTGATCAAGTCCACATTGTCGCCTAAAGGCTCATTGCCTGAGGGAGTTCCGCCCGGAGGCGGAGGGTTCGCTGAAACGGTGATGATTGCCGTACGAATACCATCAACAGCTGGCGTTCCTGTAGTAAAGGCATGCTGATCACCGACTTCATTTAAGTCATCGTTAGGAGGAGTGCTAAGTATCGAGGGTGTCCAATGCTCCAATGGTTGTCCACTTTGGAACTCGCTAGCTGGAATCTCAACATAATAATCACCAGAGGCTAAAAGATTAAATACGTAGCGCCCCGGTTTTTCAGCTCCAATAGTTGTAGTGCTAACTAGAGTACCGTCTGACTTACGAAGATTTACAGCTACACCCGTAGGAGCAATATAGTCAATAAGCGGGTCATACTTGCCGTTCGCGTCGATATCTGCGAACACAAAATCACCGACAGAATAGGAAGCAATTTGTACCGACACACCACCGGAATGCAATACCTGACCTGGCGGCAAGGTAGGCGAGTCCAAAGAAAAACTATTGGTGTAAATATCACCTGGATCGTTAGAAGGTGCAGCACCTGAAGCAGCGGTTGTACCTGCATACAGGGTAACCACCATGTTCATCCCCTGACGTGGATTACCATCTTTTGCTAGGTCATAGTTTGAGACAAACTTTATAGCTGTGGTATCAGCAAAATTGGTAGGACACCCCGGCAACCCAGTGCCAAACTGTGCTTGTGTGCACCAGTTGGATGAGTTGTTGTTGGGATCCTGTATTATCGTAGAGGCGGCGTCAGCGGTGTAATACACCGTGCCAATGGCGGGGTTAGGGTCGCCTACACCGGGTACCGTTCCATCTGTCCAGGTCGTAACGGGTGCAGCCTGCAGCTCCAGAACGCCTGAAAAGCTCGACGGTGGATTGTTGGTATCTCCGTTAAAAGGGAAAACATCGATAACGGTTGGTTGGGCAATTTCCAATGCTGCGGAATAGTTTGCCCAAGATAACGTATAGGTCTGTCCGTCGTTCATGTCGTCAAGAGGAGCATCTACGGTTTTGTTGACTTGTATTTCACCCACTTGCTCAAGTTTGATGGTATGAATATCTGAACGGGCAGCCAGTGATGAAATGACATTGTCAGCTCTCGCTTCAGCATAGTTGGTTACAATGGTTCCATCTGGTACCAACGGGTCACTGTCAGAGCAGATAATGCGGGGCGGAATAGGTGTATTAGCGGGATAACTACCCAGATTCCAAACCAGCCGAGTGTATCCTGGTGCTGGGTTGCCATCGACATCCACATTATATTGCACCGTTCCTGCAGGTGTACCCCCCGCAGTGCTTGCTGTACAGGCAGCGTTATACGAGGCTTCGGGTGGTAACACATTAATTATCTGGAAATTTTGTGCGTTACCCGGGTTTGGCAATGTAGATTGCAGTGCGACATCTACATGCCAGATAATTTGATTCCCAGCAATGGTTGAGGCTGTGGCACCAGAGGCTGCGTAAGGCGTCACACTGTGAGAATCCAGCGCCATTTTAATACGGGCTAATGTGACACGATCACCATCTGCGTGGCCGGTTTCTGGAGCCGGAATGTAATTGCGGCCAGTCCAGTTTGGCGACCATTCATCGGACCTAAACATGCCGAAGTTAGGTAGCACCGTACCCACTGGGATTATTTGGCCATCGTGTGGGCCGCCATTGAAAGTGTTGCGCGCCATCAACGGCACGACAAAGCGAATTTGATGGCCTGATCCAAAGTTCCTGCCGGCGGCTTTTGCTGAAGCACTAAGAACGGCTCGTGCCGCATTGACGCCATCAATACCGCCAGTGACTAAATTGGGATCAGTGTGCCAGCCATTAGTGGTGGCGTTATCATCACAACGCGCAGCGCGTTGCTTTGACCAGTCACCATTATAGCGTCCGGTTGTCAGATCATAGTCGAGGATGCCGTCATGGTTGCCGTCTAATGGATCATCCCCCGTGAGGTCAATATTGCCGTATTCGATATCGTAATCGCCAGGCTGATGCCCATTGGGTGCATAGGTGCCCATATAAGCATAGGTTCCTGGTGTGCCGCCAGTGTTACCACGATCAGTTAGTTGCTCGACAGTGTTGTCAAATACGTCACAGGCTATTGGATTATTGAAACCAATGGTTCCATTGTTATAAACCAATACCCAACCCAGATGAGTATTACCCGCTTCGAGTTCACCGTCACCTGAGTGCCAGCTGCCTACTCCAGTATATCTGTATGAGGTTACCGCGTTATTTGAGTACTGTAGGTTACGTTTGCTCCAGCTTCCTTGGACCGTTAATCTGAACTCTGAGCAACTTATAATATTATTACTTCGGGTGCCATCTGGCATGGCGTTACCGTTATAACCTGGCTCTACATCGGTGCCAAAGTTACTGGTGCCAGAGGGACTGGTAGGGTCGAAGTCATTCATTTGGCTACATAAATAGGCGGTGCCAAGTCCATTGCCAGCTAAGTTATCTGCTAAGTCCACCGAGCGAAATGGTACAAAGATTTGCACACGATGATTAATCACGTAATAAGGTCCCGGTGTGAGATCGGCGCCATTAATTGTCTTGGTTGGGTAACGGCTACCGGATAAGTCGGCTGCCTGCAAGGTTACCGTGTGTGCACCTGAAGTTGGGTCAGTGGGGTTGTCTCTGGTGATTGTGCAAGTTCCGGAATCGATAACATGCTCTTCTTCAACCCGGTCGGTACGAATATTTTCTCGGCCCCAGGTTTCAGCCCCCCAAGCTGATGGGTTGGGTGTGCACTGAGTGATTCTAAATTCCAATGGATAGGCAGGTCCGGATGCGCTTCCTGATTTGGCATTCAGAATATTTTTAAATACGATAGGTTGGGTTACAGTTTCCACACCGAAGCGACGTGTTGCCGCTACGCGCACCATCATATACGCATAGAAACCAGGCTCGTTACCTAAACCCGTTCCGACATCGCCGGTTCCAACATAGCCAGTGTACATACCTTGTGTAGGGCTTACAGAATGGATCAGATCAAAAGCAGGTGCAGATGAAATAGTGACCTTTTCATTATTGACATAAGTATTGGTTGTGGCACTTTCATTGCCAGAATAAATCCGCTGTGTAGTGGTATAACTAGAACCATTCCAAGACTCGCCGGATGGTTGCACACTGACCCCAAAAATCCTTGCCTGGCCTTCAGCAAATGGCCCCAGATTACAGGTGAGCGTTATGCTGCCATTAGCATTTTGAACCACGGATGAGGGAGGATTGGTACCACCACCCGCTGCAGTAGTACAGGCTGCTGGCGTTGGAATGTTCAGAACAGCGTTTCCAGTAGGAAAGAAAATTTGCTCGATGACCACATCCGATAAGATAGGGTCACCCGGTGGCGTCGTTGCAGGGCCGCCGCTGACTGAAATAGACCACAGATGTGTCGCGACATCTTGTGCTCGCACGACTCGGTTGTTGTCACCGCAGTCTGCGCCGTCAATCAGTGTGTCAGAAGGTGAAGGGCATGGAAGTGGCGTTCCAGAGGAGTCAACCTGCGCTAAGCCATAGGGTGCAGTACCATCCACAATTCCTTGGCCCAAAGGGCCAAATGTAATACTTGGTACAGCATAAACA
>CALAJG010000159.1 GCA_937923375.1 uncultured Leucothrix sp. | reverse complement strand
GAAGGTAGGAGTGGTATTGCCTCATCCATTTCAGCCAGTACATACCGCTTCGATTCGGCAGCATTAAGTCTAAAACCACGGCATCAAAACGCTGCGTTTCAAACAGTTTTGGTATTTCATCTCCATCATGTATGCATGAGGTCTGATATTCATTTTTTAACAAAAACTTATCCAGGAAATTAGATAAAATTTCATCATCTTCAACTACTAAAAGGCGTTTCATCTCTTTTTTCAGTTGCATATGGTCTGTTTAAGTCATTGTTTAACAAGCATTATACATAGTGTTTTCTGGCTTGTTAAGCTTGTGTTAAAATAAGCTCAGGAAGTGCTAATAATGAGAACAAAGATTTCTTAAATTCAATTGTATAGTTATCTATTGTCGCTGATTGAGTGATGGTAATAGTGAGAGATATTATCTTGTAGGGCTGTTAAATGGGACAATATTTAATCAGGGCCTGTTTACTTCTAAGGTCATACAACAAAAATGAGCGTCGGTGATATAATCCCAACTCATGAAGTTGAAACAGAAGAAGGTGAATAATGCTCAAGCGTGTAGTCACTAGCGTTTATGTGGATGATTTAGAGAAATCTAAAGCATTTTATTGCCAGCTGCTTGGCCTTGTTGCAGTCTTCGACACAGACTGGATTGTTCAGTTTTCTTACCCGGATAACTCGGCAATAGAGTTAATGCTTCAACCCAAAACTAATGCATTGATACCGCAGGAGTTTCAGAAACCACCGCAAGGTAGCAGTCTTGTCTTTGTGGTTGATGACTGTGATCAATATTACGAGAAAGCGTTATCTTTAGGGGTAGAGATTATCCAGACACCTAGGAACGAATCCTATGGTCAAAGGCGTTTTTTAACGGTGGACCCTGATGGTTTATTAATTGATATTGGTTCCCAGTGTGAGCCGTCACCCGAGTTTGTAGCTAAATACATGAGTGGCTAAACCTTGTGAAATTACGCGCTTATATTGAAAACGATAAACAACTCGCTTAGGGAGAGAATCACCTTGCCCGCCAATCTCAAGCAATTATTAGATAGACAAAAAGAAATGCCAGGTTGCTCCCTTCAACAGGCATTTTATAAAGATCCCGATATCTACCGTCGCGAAATGGAAAAAATCTTCTTCGCAGACTGGATATACGCCTGCCACATCTCACAGTTGGCTGAACCAGGGGATTGTGAAACCTTTGACATCGACACTGAATCAGTCATTGTTTGTCGTGACCAGCAAATGAAAATCCAGGCCTTTGCTAATGTATGCCGCCACCGCGGTTCGCGCATCTGCCCTAGCGGTTCCTCAAAAAATAAACGCCTGTCTTGCCCGTACCACGCATGGACTTATGGGCTGGATGGCAAGCTGTTGGTGGCGCGTCTTATGCCTGATGATTTTGATAAATCTGAGTATGGCTTAAAGAACGTTTCAGTTGAGGTGTTTGGTGGGTTTGTGTTTGTTAATTTATCCGAAAATCCAGCGCCATTTGACGAGGTAAAATCAAAACTTCAGAGTGCTTTAGCGCCTTTTGAATTTGAAAACACCAGGCTCGCGCACTATGAATCTCACCCAATTGATGCAAACTGGAAACTCACGTACGAAAACTTTTTTGAGTGCTATCACTGCGGTCCTGCACACAAGGAATACGCTGCTTCCCATTCACTTTCGTTAGACCAAAATCGCCGCGACAGCTATCGTGAGAAGCTAGTCGAACAAGCAATGGACGCAGGAATTTCTACAGAACGAGTTGAAATATCTGAAACAATGTCCGCCGATCTCCCTCAGTATTACCATCACCGTTCGGCGCTCTACGATGACTTCAAAACCGCTAGTGAAGATGGGCAGCCGGTCGCTCCACTGCTTGGGTCTATCAAGGCCTACGACGGTGGCGCTAGCGATATTATGATCGGCAGTCTGACCTATCTGGTTGCGTATGCAGATCATGCCGTGCTGTATCGCTTTACTCCACGCTCGGTTGATGTAACCGATGCCGAGCTGTTCTGGTTTGTCAGAGCGGATGCGGCTGAAAGCGATGTAGATTTAGAGCGGATGAAATGGCTTTGGCATGTCACCACCATCGCCGATAAAAAAATTATCGAAGCTAATCAGCAGGGCGTTAATTCTCGTTTTTACCAGCCCGGACCTTACTCACCGATGGAGGCACCAACTGCCGGTTTAATCGAGTGGTATTTAGCACGTATTTCTTGAGCTAACGCCTCGACACGCTAATGGCGTAAGACCCCGTTGCAGCAGAAGAGTAGTGCCGCACTCTGGCGTAATACTCACCTACACTGAGTATGCGGCGTATACGTGAATTATAAACCGACCCGCTATCGTCATCTTCCTGAATCAATAAAGTCTCATCATTAGGTCCAAATAAGCTGAGATAAGTATCCGTTGGTCCAGTGGTTTCAATCGTGTGGTAAGCCCGTCGAGTGACGTTGAACCGATAGATGTCGCTTTCGTTACGAACTGAAATAGCCGCAGAGGTTGCCGGTGCATCAACGGTGAGCTGTGGAGTGGAGGTTTCCTCTGCAGCCGATGTCACACTAATGGCGTATTCACCAATAGCAGCAGAGCTGTAAAGCCGGATATCGGCATAATAAGTTCCGGCAGATAGATTTAGGGTAATTTTAGAGTTCAGGTTAACACCACCATCATCATTTCGGGTGATTTCATTTAGCGTGCTGTTGGGGCCAAAGAGTGTCATAAAGGTGTCTGAGTTCCCTGACGTTTCGATGACATATTCTGCAAAACGCGGTACGACAATGCGGTAAAGATCGTGCTCACCGGGGCGGCTAATTTGAGCCGTAATCGGTCCTGTGTCGATGGTAAGCGGTGTACCGCGTAGTGGCTCAGGAGTGGGTGTTGGGTTGGGAGTTCCTGGCAGTAACTGGTCGTATTCAATACCAATCGCCGTACTGTCGAGTACATCTGCGGGGCGTCTGCCTATGCTGGCAGCAGGTGTATTGCTCATTGGGTCGTTTTGATTTTGACCAAACGGGGCACCAGACAATGGCTGGTAGCTTTGATTGGGCAGGCGCAGTTGCCACTCATGCCAGAGCTTATCTACCATGCAGTGGTGCATAAAAAATACCGGATCATTGGGGGATGTCATGGGCAGCATTGAGCCGCCAACCCAGACATGACCGAGGTTGTGATAAGCTGGACCGCTGTTAGACAGCCATCCTTCCAGCCTGTTTCGAAAACTGGGTTCACTCCTCATGTTCCAGGGGCTACTGTCAAACGGGGTGGTTTGCAGCAGCTGTTCTAACTCAGCAACTGTCGGTAAGTTTCTGCTAGTGCCTTGCCCAAACTGTCGACGAAGTGGACCCGAGGCAACGCCACTGCTGTTCACCACCTGCCATTGGCCCTGGCGAAATGGGCCGCTGGTTACTATTCCTTGGGTATTGCCATTGCCGCCCAGTAAATCGTCGTTCCACATCGATGCATTTTCAGCACCGGAGGGCCAGTTCCAATAGGGGATGCCGAGGTTGGGGTTGCCTGATACTCGCTGTAATTCTTGCTCAAGGTCCCATAAATACCGCCGATGCCAAGGTAAAAATGCGGGACAACGATGAATAGACATCATGTTCGCATTGGCATGTCGCAGTACGAAGCGATCGTAAATGCCGTCAGCTTTTAACTGTAAAATTGCATTCACCAGCTCGCGTCTTTCACTACTAGTGAGCGTATTTGCATCTTTCCTTAGCGCCATGTCTTAATTCCTTTAAGCGTTAAATTCATCAGTGTCCACAATGATTGCTTTCGCCAGTTCACCCAATGAGTCGTATTGTGTGTAAGGCAGATACCAAGACGACCATTTTTGCCGCTCATGGTCTAGCTCATACTCAATTTCTTTTTGGTCAATAAATAAATGGCCATTTTCAATGACGATGGTGTGATTTTTGTAAGTCAGCTGTCTACTACTCATTGTTTACCTCCTTGTAAAAGAAATGATTATTGGCAACTTACATCGACTTGTTCCAGACCCTTACCGCGACCATCGTGAGCTCGTATCATGGCCCAGATATCAACGAACTGACCTTTCTTTGATTCGATATTCAGGCTCATCAAACCAATGGTTCGTGGAAAAGTTTCTTCTTTTTCGTCACCGGAGATTTGCGTCGCCAACAGCTCGATATTATAAATACTTTTGTGTGTACGCTGCTGGTAGCGCCCGGTCAGCTTGATGTCTTGCGTCTGAAAGCAGGCATCATAGTGGGCCGTTAACTCGAAGGTTTGTTTGGATGAGTTGAGTTTCACTTCGCCAGACTCTAGGCTGAGCACCGGTGAACAACTCTGTTTATCGACGATGGATAGACGGCAGGTAAGGTTGTCTTCTGAATAGACTTCTTTGGTTAATCCCGTTAGCAGGGCTACTAATCCTATTGCTGAAACAAAATATTTCATTGGACTTCTCCTTTTTGTTATTAGCAGTTATGGCGCGGGGGTTTTAATCATCTTTGCGGATGATAATTTAGTGATCATAACCCAAAATCGTTATTTTTAGGGGCTGCTGACAGTATTTTTCTGCATTGATCATGTTTTTTTCAAAAATTTAATAAACGACTGATTGGCTAGAGAAAGCTGTCTTTTTCTGGGCCAGGCCATACTAAGAGATAATTCTTTTGCGTTTTTAAATGGAATGCCGATTATGCCAGGCTCTGATTCGGCAGTGATTTTGAGTCCCAAGGTGACACCTTCACCTGCGCGTACCAGTTGGATAATCATCCCTAATAAATCTGTTTCCATGGTTATTTGCGGGGTCTGCTTCTGTTCCAGGTGCATGGCTATGGTTAGTTGCCTCAGGTAATAGTTTTGACGATACAACACTAATCGTTGCTGGCAGTACTCTGCTTCAGAGATCTGGCTCAATCTGGCTAGGGGGTGATCTTCAGCCACACACACTACAATTGGCTCTGCGCACAGCGGAATGGCGTCTAGCGAGGCGTCGATATTATTGCTATTTACCACACCCATGTCGACTTCGCCGCTGTCTAGCAGTTTAAGTACGCCCTCTGTGCCCTCATTGATGACATGAAAGTTTATATCCGGATGCTTGCGTTTGAATGCGCTTATGATTGGTGGAAAAAAGTGGCTACCCATCATTGCCGTGGTGCTAAACGAAACTCTGCCCGCAGTGAGGTCATGCAAGGCCACCATGTCATTTTTAGCCTCAGTAAATTGCCGTTGAATAATGCTGGCATGCGATAATAGCTTTTGTCCTTCCACTGTTAAGCGTATTTTTCGTTCCTTCCGATCAAACAGTAACAATCCAAGCTCATCTTCTAATTTCTTGATTGCGACACTCACAGCCGATTGCGCAATGTGCAGCTGCTCAGCCGCCTGACTAAAACTGTTTAGCGTTGCCACGGTATGAAAGATTTCTAATTTTCGATTATCCATGCTGATATATACTTGGATGAGATGGTAGTCATATAAAGTATATATTTTTAATATGAATTTGTGTGAGGTAGAGTTAGATTATTGAATGCGATGTGGATTGCTTGCCAATGGTTAAGCGATCCACCAGAGCATGTCATTTGAAATCAATAGAATACTGGAGAAAGCATGAGCGCTGACTGGGCAAAGTTTAACTGGCAAGATCCGTTTTTACTTGACGAGCAATTAAGTGAAGAAGAGGGCATGGTGATGGAAACTGCTCGGGCTTATGCTCAAGACAAACTCAAACCACGCGTTCGTGATGCCTTTCGCACAGAAACCACGGATCGTGAAATTTTCAATGAAATGGGTGAGCTTGGCTTACTAGGTCCGATGATTGAGGGCTATGGCTGCTCTTGTGTTAACACCGTTTCTTATGGCTTGATTGCGCGTGAGGTTGAGCGTGTTGATTCGGGTTATCGCTCGATGCTTAGCGTGCAGTCTAGTTTGGTGATGTACCCAATTTTCACTTACGGCAATGAAGCGCAGCGCGAAAAATACCTACCCAAACTGGCAACCGGCGAATGGGTCGGTTGCTTTGGTCTGACTGAGCCTGATCACGGCTCTGACCCTGGCGGGATGAAAACTCGTGCCAAGTCGGTTGATGGCGGCTACCAACTAAACGGTACCAAGATGTGGATTTCAAACTCGCCGATAGCGGATGTGTTTGTGGTGTGGGGTAAAACAGACGATGACGTGATTCGTGGCTTTATTCTAGACAAAGGCATGGAGGGTTTAAGCGCGCCGAAGATTGAGGGTAAGCTGGCGTTACGCGCCTCCATCACCGGCGAGATAGTGATGGAAGATGTGTTTGTTCCTGAGGAAAATTTACTGCCCAATGTTAAAGGTTTAAAAGGGCCATTTGGTTGTTTGAACAGTGCTCGTCTTGGGATTGCCTGGGGTGCGTTGGGTGCAGCAGAAGATTGCTGGATGT
>CALAJG010000158.1 GCA_937923375.1 uncultured Leucothrix sp. | reverse complement strand
ACGGAAACCATAGCGACGGCGATCTTTACCTGTCGTATCGTTTGAGTGAGTTAGACCGGCCATGAAAATAACGCCAGCTTCCTGACACAGACCCTGTACCGCGATCGCAACACCAGAAGAAGAACCACCACTGATCATCAGTGCGCCGTCTTTTTCGATCATACGCTTAGCAGATGCACGTGCTGCGTCTGACTTAGTCTGCGTATCACCGGTTACGTACTCAACTTTCTTACCTAGTACACCGTTACCTTTCAATGACTTGTTAGTCATTGTAGCCAGCATACCTTCGTCGTTGCCTTCACCGTTAAGATGCTTAACAGCCAGCTTGTATGCACGAAGCTCATCCGCACCTTCGTCTGCATAAGCACCGGTCTGTGGTACGTTGAAACCTAAGGTAACGCTTTTCTTGTCACCTGGGTTGTTTACGAAGTCTTTTGCCCATGCATCTTTAAAAAAGAACATTGGCATAGAGCCAGCCAAACCAAGCGCTGCACTCTTCTTTAAAAAGTCACGGCGATCATTTTGATTATTACTCATGAATTGTTTCCTCTCCTAATATGGATATTATTACCAGTCCGCGCATTGTAAACTTTGGTAGTTCAGAATGTGCACATTGGGTGTTAGAATCACACTGATACACTATATTCAAGGCATTGGTTAAATGCCACTAGACTATGGTCTAATTTTAGCTTGCCACTGTTTAAGTTAACCTTATCGCCTACATTTTATTGCTAATACCATTGAAGCCGTTTTTGACATGATTTCTGCCAAAAAAATTATCATAGCTGATGACCATCCTCTTTTCAGGGATGCATTGAAGCAAGCTGTTCAAAGTGGCTTTGGTGATATTGAAATTATTACCTGTGGTGCCTTTGCCGCTTTACAGCGTGCGATTGAGTCACACGACGACAGTGACTTGATCCTACTGGATTTGCAAATGCCTGGCGCGGTTGGCTTCTCAGCCTTACGTTATTTGGGTTTGCGCTGCCCACACATACCCATTGCTATCGTTTCGGCACATGAAGACGCTTCAGTTGTAAAAAAAGCGATACAACATGGCGCGTCTGGCTTCATTGCTAAGTCTTCGCCACTAGGGGAGTTAGTCACTGCGGTTCAGGATATTTTACAGGGTGACGTCGTTTTACCAGAAGGCATAGATCTTTCCTATACGCTTGAAGAGCCGGAACCAACCAACTTTAGTCAGCAGATCGAATCCTTAACCCCGAAGCAGTTTCGTGTGTTAATGATGCTGATTGACGGTCGCATAAACCGCGAGATTGCCGATGAGTTATGTGTCGCTGAAGCCACGGTTAAAGCGCACCTAACCGAGATTTTTAAAAAGCTCAATGTGAGCAACCGGACACAGGCGGCGACGCAGGCATCCAGCTATCTTGAACTTGAAACAACCTCACTCACCGGACTGTGACAACTATCGGGTAAGCTTCATCAGTAATTTACGCAGTATCACTGGATTCACTGGTTTTCTCAGATACTCAAAACCAAGTTCGTTTGTTTCTTGCATAACCGCTTCGCTGACATCAGCGGTAATCAAGACGCCAGGTGGACTTGATTTCAATCGTTTCTGAAGCGTCTGCAAAACCAATAATCCATGATCACAGGATCTGCCCAGATTGTAATCAACTAGCATCACGTCCGGTTCATAGTCCTGCGACCCGATGCTTTCCAAAGCCATATCAAGCGACTTGGCACAGTAAGCCCTGCACGACCAACGTTCTAACAAAGCCGTCATGCCATCCAGAATATCACTATCATTATCGATACAAAGCACCTTCAAACCAGCGATAGGCAGAGACAAACTCGGCGCCAAGGTTTTTTCAGTGGCGGCGGTAGACAGGGCTGGCTGTTGATCGGCAATCAACGGCACTGTCAGATAGAACTGACTGCCTCTCTCCAAAACGGATTCTATGCCGATGCTGTGTCCCAGTATCTGGCTGATTCGCTTGGCAATCGACAGACCTAAGCCCACGCCTTTGCTTTCCTCAGTGACCTGATTATCCAGCTGATGGAACTCTTCAAAAATCGCCGTCAGCTCGCCTTCCGGGATACCAACGCCAGTGTCAAACACGCAAATTCGCAGCTCAGGTGTTTGACTATTGAGATTCATGCGCCGACAACCAAAACTAACGCGACCACCGGCCTTGGTATATCGCAAGGCATTGCCAATGAAGTTTTGTAAGATACGCCGCAACAGATGCGCATCCGTTTCAATGACCGCATCGCAGGCAATCATTTTAAGTGCAATTTTTTTATTGTCCGCAATCACCGCAAACTCTTTGTTCAGCGTGTTAAGCACATCACTAACCCGAAACTTAGTGATGTTTGCTTTTATCGAACCCCCATCGAGTTTGGAAATATCGATCAGCGTTTTAATAATCTCTTCGGCAGAGTCAAGCGAGCTATTAATTCGCTTCGTAAGCTTAACTTGCTCATCACTGGTTTGTGATAAAGCCGCTGTAAATAGCCTTGCGGCATTTAACGGCTGCATAACATCATGATTTACCGCTGCTAAAAAGCGCGTTTTACTGTGATTAGCGCGCTGCAATTTATCATTAACCTGAGATAATTCCTGTGTTCTACCGTCCACCAGTAATTCCAGATTTTCATTGATATCGCGAAGCTCGCGTTCCGCTTTTTTGTATTCGGTAATGTCGGTAAAGCTGGTTACAAAGCCGCCATTAGGCAGGGGGCGCCCCTGAATTTGCAGTACTGAACCGTCGGACCGGTGTCGCTGAAATGAATGGATGGTGCCAGAGCGCATAAAATCCAGACGTTTCTTAATATGTTCTTCTGGCGTGCCGGGGCCGCACTCTCCGACCATTGCATTATGACGAATCATGTCTTCAACGGGGCGACCCACTCGAATAAAGTTCTTTGGATATTGATAAAGCTCCAAATACCGGCTGTTCCATGCAACTAAACGGAAGTTTTCATCGATAACGCTGATACCCTGGTCGATATGCTCAATAGTTGTGTTTAGTAGGTCTTCATTAAATTGGCGCGCCTGTGAACTCTCATCCACAATATTAAATACGTCTTCCAGGGGTAAATCTTTACGCCTGTTAACCACCGAATTGATGATGACACGAGCTGAGGAAGAGCCGATAGCGCCGGACAGCAGTCGTTCTGTAAAACGAACCATATCGGCGTCGGCTTTTTCACTAGCCACTAATTCGCCGCTTCGTGCATCAGTGTAGTCTGTAAATGCTTTGTGCGTCGCAGTCTCTCCAACAAATTTCTCGGCAAGCAATCGAAGCTCACCAACCGCGACAGTACTCCACCATGGTAGGCCTTGTGACAGGTCCTGAAGTTGCGAGGTTTGGGTAAAGTTTGCTGCTTGTATGCGCTCCAACAGCTCTGGCTTACGTTGCCAGCTAAAGATAACGAAACTTAGAATATTGAGACCTAAGCTAAACAATAAACTATGGGTAACCACATCCATTTCAGCAATATAGAATAGATTGTTTGGCCTTAGCGCTTCTATGCTAAACGGGCCATTGCTGGTTATCTCTGCCCACCAAGTTGAACTGCTTAGTAAAGAGGGAATAAATAAGGTGTAGAGCCAGACACTGAAGCCTACAATAAGTCCGACAATCGCACCTTTGCGGCTAGCTCGCTTCCAATAAACCGCGCCGATTATAGCGGGAGCAAACTGGATGGCAGCGACGAATGCCGTCAGACCAATCGAAGCTAAAGCCTCTTCTGATTGGTTTATGTATTGATAATAAAAATACCCCAGCGTTAAGATACAAACGATGGCAACACGACGAATCGCTAGTAATAACCCGGTCAAATCCTTGCGTTCACGCAGCTTCAGAGAGCGGAAGCGAAATAGCAGGGGCATTACTATGTCATTACACAGCATGGTACTGAGCGTGATGACTGCAACAATTACCATGCCTGTCGCCGCTGAGAATCCCCCAATAAATACCAACATAGCCAGCAGGCTGTTGTCACCAGCAATAGGCAGGGTAAGTACATACATATCCGGTGTAATTAAATCGGGTAAGTTAGCGCTGCTGTGAGTAATTGAGCCTGCAATGGTAATCGGTATGACCAAGAGCGTGGTCATGAGTAAGTATGCCGGAAACACCCATCTCGCGCGTTTGAGGTGTTTAGTGTCGGTGATTTCAACAAAGCTCACGTGGAACTGGCGAGGCAAACAAAATATTGCCGCCATCGCTAACACGGTATGACTCAAAAAGGTGAGCTGAAGCATATCCGTGCTAAAAGCATTGGTCATTAGCTCGCTGGCTTGTGCACTTTGCGCAGCGGCTTGAATCGCGTCTGGGGGTGAGTCAAAAATAACAAACATCGCCAGGGTTGCGACTAGTGCGAGTGCCAGAATCTTAATCAAGGATTCAAAGGCGATCGCTAGGATTAAGCCTTCGTGATGCTCTGAGCTATTCACATAGCGCGTGCCAAATAAAATACAGAAAACAGCCATGACCATGGCTACAACCAGACCAGTATCATTCCATAGTGAATATGAACCTGTCATACCTTCAAAGGGCGCTAAAATGCTGCTAGTCGACCCCGCCAGATTGGTCAAACTGCTGGGCGGTAAATTGGTTAGCACTGCGTAGCTTGAAGCAATCGCTTTAAGTTGCAAGGCTATGTAGGGCAGCGTTCCGGTGATGGCAATTAGCGTTACCAAAATCGCCAGAAACTGGGATTTACCGTAACGCGAAGCGATGAAATCAGCGATAGAGGTAATGTTTTGCTCAGTACAAATCGTAGCGACTTTCTTCAGAAATCGATAGCCAAGGACGATCAACAGAATAGGGCCGATATAGATTGCGGTATAACGCCAACCGTCGGTGGTCGCACTCCCAACTGCGCCGTAGTAGGTCCAGGAGGTGCAATAAACCGCAAGAGACAGACTATAAATTAGTGCCCGATGAGGTCGTAGTTTTTTGGCGTAGCTGTCGATGTCACCGAAGTAAGCGATGACAAATAAAATCCCGATATAAAATAGGGAACAAGC
>CALAJG010000157.1 GCA_937923375.1 uncultured Leucothrix sp. | reverse complement strand
GCGGTCACAGCGTTGTTATCGACGAAGTCGTCGCCAAAAACGATCTTACACATGTTTACTGTGTCTTGAGCGCGCTCAGGTGCAGTAACAGAACCCATAAACGGTTTGTCGCTGTACTTAATATGACTGTAAATCATATCGAAGTGCCGCTTGTTTACGGGCAGGTCAACCGGCTCGCAAATTGTTCCACCTGAGTGATGGAGGCCAGGAGACATATAAGCAAGTTTGACGAAGTTACGAAAATCCTCGATGGTTGCGTACCGACGGCCATTATCTAAGTCACTCACGAACGGTGAGCCGTAGGCGGGGACCAGTACGGTACGTTTACCCCCAATAATTGTATTGTTATCTGGGTTTCTAGCGTGTTGCGTAAACTCTTTGGGCGCGCTTGCCTGAATTATCGAGCGGCACATTCCGCGAGGAAAGCGAACCAGTTCGCCTTTTACGTCAGCGCCTGCATCTTTAAGTATTTGTAAGGCTTCAGCATCGTCACGAAACTCAATACCAATTTCTTCAAGAACTGTGTCAGCATTGTATTCAATTTGTGCCAGACCGGATTCATCGAGCACTTCAAAATAAGGGATATTACGTTCTATGCAGGACGCTTGTTTGGTTTGTGATATCTGGCGGGCAGCACGCTTGCCACTTCGTCCGCCTCCACCAGCGCGTCGACCCCTTTTTTCACTCATTTTTACATACTCCGGTAGAAAATCTACTATGCTAAGTTCGAGCAATTCTGGGGTTTTAACGCTGATTGCTACAAGCAAAAAAAATGATAGCTAATCATTAGTTAACGTGAATTACTTTAATTGAGTTTGTTTAATTAAAGTCATTCGTTTGGTTGATGAACATTTTCGTGTCAAAATCCCACCTAATATGCAAAACATCTAACAATAAACTTTATTCAGTTTCGGAGAGAAGAATGAGAAAAACCAGCATGCCAGGGTGGCAGTATCTGCTTGTAATAGTATTGGCAGGGTTAAACCTGCAGGCGTTTGCGCAGTATAATCCTAATCCACGGCTTGGCTCTAACGTGGGCAGTCTTGATAAAATGACATCGTCTGTCCCGTTTACTGATATTTTCAAAAGTTCTACCGGTTGGTATACCTCATGTGAATATAACTGGCAGCAAAAACGGGGTATCGATCCGGGCTGTACTCGCCAGAATGCATTTAATACTCGTGAGCAAAGCCTGCTGGATTTGGATGCTAATGGCTGGGTTCGTTCATTACCGGCACCTAATCAGAACCCTATATTTACCAGTGTGACCAGTAGTTGGAGTCTGCCTGATAGCTTTCCAATCGGCCGGTATGTGGTGCTTTACGAAGGCCAGGCGCAGATAAAACTGACAGGTGATTTAAAAATTGTTGCGAATCAGCCGGGCAGAATGGTCTTCGATCTTGCCTCACCACGTCGTAACCTGCGAATGAACCTCTCCAGGATTAATCCTGCAAACTACTTGCGAAATTTAAAGATTGTCCCAATCGAAAATGAAGCTAATCATGCTCAGCAAATTTTTAGCCGCGATTACATTGCCAGAATGCGCCCGCTGCATGCGCTGCGTTTTATGCCTTGGAGTAATCCTCGTGGAAATGATGTAGAAGAGTGGCGGGATCGTGCGCTTCCGTCTACGGCTCATTTCACAGGCCCCAAAGGTGTCCCGGCAGAGCTGATGATTGACTTGGCCAATGCTACAGACACCTCTCCATGGATCAGTGTTCCTTATAAAGCTTCTGATGACTACATGCTGCAATATGCACGTATGGTGAAAAACCGTTTGAGACGTAACCATAAGGTTTATTTAGAATACTCCAATGAGATGTGGAATGTCATTTTTCCGGGTACAACCTACGCAGCGAGAAAAGCGGATAAGCTTTGGAAGCACCCCTACACGGAGAAGAATGCCTATGTGCGCCGTGTTTCGATGGCGTCAAATTGGTACGCTAAGCGTACGGTAGAGATGTGCCAGATCTGGAAAAAGGAATTTGGTAATCAAGCCGGCCGAGTTGTCTGTATCTTGTCTTCTCAGTCATCTGCGCCTTGGGCTGGTAAAGAAACGTTGGACTGCCCACTTTGGAAAGAAGCTAACGGCTGTGGTCGCTATGTCGATGCATTTGCTGTAGGGCCTTACTTTGGTGATTATATCGCACGTAAAGAGCATCGAGACACTGTGAGAAGCTGGCTGCGTGATCCTGATGGTGGTATGAATCGGTTATTTACTGAAATAGAACAGGGTGGCCAGGTAGACAAGGATACGGGTGGTGGTTCAATTAACTTGACCATGAATCAATATGTTAAAGGAAATGTGGAGCTTGCTAAAAAATATGGGTTGCCACTGATGGCGTATGAGGCTGGGCAGCATTTGATTCGCTTTGATCCTCCGCATACGGTGAAAGATCCTGATGTGTTGAATTTATTTATGAGTGCGCAAAAGCACCCACGCATGCGCAGTGCTTACACTCGCTATTTAAATGCCTGGAATCAAGCGACTCGTGGTGGATTAATGATGCATTATTACGGTATTGGTAAGCCGAGCCCGAAAAACTTCTTCTCGATGTTGGATAGTTCCGGACAGCCAAGCACACCAAAGTATCAGGCATTGATGGACTATCTGGGAGCGCCTGCTACCTTTACGCCAACAGCGCGACGTGCGCCAGCACCGTTGCCACCGGTGACAAGAGCAGCACCAGTTGCTCCACAACGTCCTGCGGTGCGCGCGCCGGCTCCTGTGCAGCCTCAGGTAGTGAGACAGCCCCAGCAACCGGTAGTTAGACAACCTCAAAGGCAGCCTCAGCAACCACAGCTTGTACAGCCGCAACGGCCAAGAATGGTTCAGGCGGGTCCTCTTAGTGGTGCGGGAATTTCTCAATGGCAAATTTCCGGTAATAGCGCTATCTCACCAGGGATTAAGTTAAATCGAGGTCGAAGAAATGAGCTGTCAGTGCTTTGGCAATACACTAACTTACGTCTAACCGGGCGTGACTTTTTTCATATCTTTGCTATTGATAGTCGAGGTGGGCGCAAGCTGTTAATGAAGCAGACCACGAGAGATATGCAGCAGGTTGGCCAGATGCCACAGATTTACGTTGAAGATATTAGTCGTTACGTAGGCCCGCCAATCCGCTTACAGATTGAAGTAAGCCCTGGGCTACAGGTCGATATTGAAGATGTTAGCTTTTAAGTAACAGTCTGAGCACATAAAAAAACCGGCAACTGCCGGTTTTTTTATGTGTGAAAATTTTTTACTAGTGAATTTGAGTAGATGCTGTCGTATAAAACGGATCAACATTCTCCGTGAGAAAATCACTAATGCTGCCAGTTGCCACGACACCACCGTGAAACGTCTTTAGTCTTTCGGCGGCCGCAACACCGATCTGCAGGCCCTTCGAAATATCTTGGGTGACATGCACGCCGCCAAGCCGCACCGTGTCGGCATATATCATGTGGCGCTTCATAAAGATCGACAGCCCCGTGGTGCCGCCGCCCATATCCACACAGGCCGCGCCCAATTCCTGTTCGTCTTCCACCAAAGCCGATGTGGCCGAGACATAGGCCGAATTTGCCAGCCCCGCCAACTCCAGATCGCACCGGCGCAGACAGTAAATCAGGTTCTCGATCACCGAGGTATCAACCGTCAGCATATGCATATCGCAAGCCAGCCGCTGGCCGATCTGATCCCTCGGATCAATCAAGCCCGAGCGATGATCCAGCGCAAAGTTCACCGGTTGCGCATGAAGGATTTCGCGGTCCGCGCCATAGTCGGGCACATCGCAAGCCGCCAGAACATGGGCGATGTCGGCCTCGTTCACCACGTCGCCCTGAATGTGCACCTGCCCGGCCAATCCATAAGACCGGGGCTGTCCACCAGACAGACAGGCAATCACATGATCCACGCGACAGTTGGCCATTTTCTGCGCCGCTTGTACCGCAGTTCGAATGGCGCGTTCGGTTTCCTGTACAGCCACC
>CALAJG010000156.1 GCA_937923375.1 uncultured Leucothrix sp. | reverse complement strand
GATAACTTGAAGAAGGCTGGTGCATTTATTCCTGGTATACGTCCAGGGCGTGAAACAGCTAAGTATATTGACGGAGTGATGACACGTTTGACAGCCGTAGGTGCTATTTATATAACCTTGGTTTGTTTGTTGCCTGAATTTCTTATTTACGGATGGGGCGTTCCATTCTACTTTGGTGGTACATCGTTGCTGATTATCGTGGTAGTTGTAATGGACTTCCTGGCACAAGTACAAGGTCATATGATGTCGACTCAGTACGAAGGCCTGATGAAAAAAGCTAATTTTAAATCTGGTGGCAAGAACAAGCCGCGTACCAGTTGATAGTATTTGTAAGAGGATAGAGAAATGAAGGTACGTGCTTCAGTAAAGAAAATGTGTCGTAACTGTCGCGTTGTAAAGCGTAAAGGTGTTATCAGGATTATTTGTTCTGATCCTCGACACAAACAGCGACAAGGTTAAAAACTAGGTAGGAAAAAAGCTACTCTTTGTTATGCAATATGTGTACTTAGAAGTTTTTTTTCGCTTGTATTGATTAACGTCGATGAATGGGGTAAAGTCCCCGCCTCTCGACTGCCTGGAGATAGGTAAATGGCACGAATAGCGGGTATTAATACCCCTGTCAATAAACATGTTGTGATTGGATTGACTTCAATTTATGGCATAGGACGCTCACGTTCACAGGATGTGTGTGATGCAGCAAAAGTTGCACCAGATACAAAAATTCGCGACTTGACTGAAGAAGAAGTCGAGAGAATTCGTGCTGAAATCGGCAAGTTCACCGTTGAAGGTGATCTGCGTCGTGATGTGTCGATGAATATCAAGCGCTTGATGGATCTAGGTTGTTACCGTGGAATCCGTCATCGCCGTGGTCTACCACTGCGTGGACAACGTACCAAAACAAATGCACGTACGCGTAAAGGCCCTCGTAAGCCGATTCGCAAGTAATAGACGACAGGAATTGAAACATGGCTAAAGCCACAAAAGCGCGTAAAAAAGTCAAAAAGTCCGTAAGCGATGGTATTGCTCACGTTCATGCGTCTTTTAACAATACTATCATCACTATAACTGATCGTCAGGGTAATGCTCTTTCATGGGCAACTGCCGGTGGTTCAGGTTTTCGTGGTTCTCGCAAAAGCACGCCATTTGCTGCACAGGTAGCTGCTGAACGAGCAGGAGAAGCTGCAAAAGAATTTGGTCTTAAAAATCTTGATGTTATGGTTAAGGGCCCAGGTCCTGGTCGTGAGTCAGCCGTCCGCGCGCTGAATAACATTGGTTATAAGATTACACAGATTATGGATGTAACACCCATTCCTCATAATGGTTGCCGTCCACCAAAGAAACGTCGCGTTTAGTCGCAATTTCAGGAGATAGATTATGGCTAGATATATTGGAGCTAAGTGCAAGCTCATGCGTCGTGAAGGTACAGATTTGTTTTTGAAGGGGCGTGGTCGTTCTTTGGAAGGCAAGTGTAAACTTGACAAAATTCCAGGTGTTCATGCGGAGCGTCGTACACGTCTTTCTGACTACGGTTCTCAGTTACGTGAAAAGCAGAAAGTTAAGCGTTCTTATGGCGTGTTAGAGAAGCAGTTCCGTAACTACTTCAAAAAAGCTGCCAGCTTAAAAGGTTCTACCGGTGAGAACTTGTTGCAACTGTTAGAGTGCCGTTTAGATAACGTTGTATACCGTATGGGTTACTCTTCTACACGTGCAGAAGCGCGTCAGATGGTGAGTCATAAGTCTATAATGGTTAATGGTTCTTTGGTAAACATTCCTTCTTACCAGGTTAAAGCGGGTGATGTCGTTTCAGTTCGTGAGAAAGCGAAGAAGCAAATCCGTATTCAGGATGCTATGGCTGTTGCCGAGCAGGTTGGAATCGTTGGCTGGATTGAAGTTGATGCCAAGAAGCTTGAAGGAACGTTTAAGGCTGTACCTGAGCGTGATGAACTTTCTTCAGAGATCAATGAATCTCTAATCGTTGAACTTTACTCTAAGTAATTTTAAAGCGACTGAAATTAGTACGTTTTTATTACTTAGAATTTAAAGAGGAATTGTTATAGTGTCTACTGCAACAGATTTACTCAAGCCTCGTAACATACAGGTTAGTGAAGTTAACGGAAGAACTTCTAAGATTGTTCTGGAGCCACTTGAGCGTGGTTTTGGTCATACCTTAGGTAATGCTCTACGTAGAATTCTTTTATCTTCTATTTCTGGCTGTGCCGTTACGGAAGTTAAAATTGCTGGTGTTGATCACGAATACACAGCTATCGAAGGTGTAAAGGAAGATGTCGTTGAGATTCTTCTGAACCTGAAAGACCTTTCTGTTCGCTTGAACGAGAAGGACAGCGTAACGCTCGATCTGCGTAAGCGAGGTCCGGGTCCAGTAACAGCAGCTGATATCAGACTTGATCATGACGTCGAGTTAATAGATCCTGATCATTTGATTGCAACAATCACATCCGACGTTGAGTTGGACATGAGCATTACAATCACTCGTGGTCGTGGCTATCAGCCTGCCAGTGTTCGTAGAGGTCCAGATGCAGAAGAGCTCCCTTTAGGTACTTTAGTGCTTGATGCTAGCTTTAGCCCTGTAATCAGAGTTGCCTATACTGTTGATAGTGCACGTGTTGAGCAGCGCACGGATATGGACAAACTGATTCTTGAGCTTGAGACTGACGGATCAGTAGGACCACAGGAAGCTATCAGTCGTGCTGCAACTATTCTTCATGAGCAGCTAGCGGTATTCTTTGATCTAACGATCGCAGAGCCAGAGCCTGACGTTGAGCCAGAGCCAGAAGTTGATCCTGTTCTACTGCGTCCGGTTGATGATCTAGAGCTGACTGTTCGTTCAGCGAACTGTCTCAAGGCTGAGCAGGTTTACTATATCGGCGACTTAGTGCAAAAAACTGAGAATGAACTGCTGAAGACACCTAACTTAGGTAAAAAGTCTTTGACAGAAATCAAAGATGTATTGGCATCGCACGGTTTAACGTTGGGTGCACGGCTTGAAAACTGGCCGCCATCAACTATCGATAAATAATTGCCAGTTGGCATAGTACAGAATTTAGTAAGGATGTAGAAAATGCGTCATCGTAAAATTGGCCGTCAATTAAGCCGTAACAGTAGTCACCGTAAGGCGACTTTACAAAGTCTTTCTAATGCAGTGATCCTAAACG
The DNA here is from genome assembly GCA_937923375.1 of uncultured Leucothrix sp. Lineage (GTDB taxonomy): Bacteria > Pseudomonadota > Gammaproteobacteria > Thiotrichales > Thiotrichaceae > Leucothrix. The sequence continues at coordinate 6,058 of CALAJG010000156.1, read as the reverse complement.
GTGGTATCAAAACTACTGTTGCGAAAGCTAAGGAACTTCGTAGAGTGGTTGAGCCATTAGTGACTCGCTCTAAGACTGACTCTGTGCATAACCGTAGAATTGCATTTGCAAGATTACGTGATGATGCAACCGTTGGTATCCTGTTCAACGAGCTAGGTCCGCGTTATGCGTCTCGTCCCGGTGGGTACCTACGTATCATTAAATGTGGCTTCAGAGCAGGTGATAACGCGCCGATGGCTTACATCGAGTTTGTTGATCGCCCAGAGGTTGAAGTAGCTTAATTTGCTAGTTTAGCAACTGATTAAAAAGCCGAGATTTTCTCGGCTTTTTTGTGCCTCTCGATTTATTAACTAACTATTACTTGTAAACTGCTTGTATAAATCGGGGATCAATTTTGAAATCTCGCCAGTCATTAGGGTGAATTCGATATCCATTCGCTCTTCATGTGACTGAGGATCCGCTTCATTCATTTTCTCTTCCAGCACATCCAAGAACTTTAGTTTCTTGACGATCAAATCTTCGCTCACTACAAAGCTGATTTTTTTATCCCAAACCAATGCTAGCTTAGACACGGCTTTCCCGGTGTCAATGTTGCTCTTCACCTCATCAGTTCCTAATTCGTGTTTTCTGAACGCTACAATGCCTGCATCCTCACCGCTACTTACCATTTCGCATTCATCGCCGATGTCAAACGGTTCAGGCACTTGGTATTTAGCAAGCCACTCGGTAAGTACAGGACCAACAGCTTCAGTCTTTGGCGGAACTACGGGTAAGCTTCCTATCGTTTTGCGGAGCAAGGTAGCAAGCGTCTCAGCGCGAGTTGATGAGGGCGTGTTTATCACTAGCCAGCCATTCTTAAGATCAATCCAGGCATCAAGTTTTTGTGTTCTGGTGAAGGCTCTGGGTAACAACTCATCTTCAATACGCTCTGTCAGTGCCTTTTTCTCTTTACTGCCAACTTTGCGACTCTCCCGTTCCTGAATTTCATCCACACGTTCCTGTAGCGTTTCTCGCACTACCGAGGCGGGAAGTAGTCGATCCTGTTTCGCCATGGTTAGCAAAATAAAGTTGTTGGCTGAGTGTGTGTAAGCTGTGGAGTTCTTACCTAGCGGTGGAACCCATCCCATACTTTCGCGTTGGGTTGCAGAGCAGTCGGTAAACGGCTTTTTACTGAGAGCTTCGTGGAGCGTGTCGGCATCCTGCTCGAATTCTTTTTCAAATTGGTAAAGGTAAAGATTTTTAAACCACATAGTATTTATTTTTGCCCGGATAAAAGGGACGGGATTATGCCTTAAATACAATCGCTAACACAACGGAAGAACCAACATACTTTAGCTCTGCTTGCTGCCACCTAAGCATTCGGGGGAGTCAGCAACTTTGCCGGCTTTTGCAAAATACTCATCGGGCGTTAGTGTGTGAATCGCTAGTGCATGGATATTTTTTAATTCATCTTCCAATGTTTGGTTAACAAGGCGGTGACGTGCAATTAGCCGCTTGTCTACAAAGGCTGTAGACACTATCGTTACTTTAAAATGTGACTCTGAACCTTCCGGCACATTGTGCATGTAGCTTTCATTAACAACTTCTAAAAACTCAGGGTTGAATGTCTCCTCAAGTTTCTGTTCAATAATCGATTTTATAGTCATAATTAAGAATCCTTAACGATGAGAAATTTCCTTGAAAACAAGCTAGTCTGTTACCATATCAGACCGTGAAATCTTCAAAGTTTTCCGCTCCGCGTGAGTGAGATAGCTATTAATACAATAACAATTCGGAACGGCAGCATGCAGCAGAAACAACAATTTGACAAGCTTCAGAACTATGTCAGTGGGAAAATTATTGGCCAGCAGGATCTGGTTAATCGCTTGCTAGTCGCTTTATTGGCTGATGGACATTTATTGGTTGAGGGAGCCCCGGGGCTTGCTAAAACAAGAGCTATTCAGGTGCTTAGCCAAGCGGTCGAAGGAGACTTTCACCGTGTTCAATTTACTCCGGATTTACTGCCTGCCGATATTACTGGAACTGAGATTTTTCAACCGCAAACCGGTGATTTTCAGTTTCGTAAAGGACCTTTGTTCCACAACATGGTGTTAGCAGATGAAATAAATCGTGCTCCTGCCAAGGTGCAGTCGGCGCTATTAGAGGCGATGGCTGAGAGACAAATTACTGTTGCAGGCGTTACTTACAAGCTTGCTGAGCCATTTATCGTGATGGCAACGCAGAACCCTATTGAGCAGGAGGGCACTTACCAGCTACCTGAAGCACAGCTGGACCGCTTCCTGATGCATGTAAGGGTCGGGTATCCTAATCTGGAAGCAGAGAAACAAATTCTACAGCTTAACCGTGCTGAAGCGTTGCAAGATATCCAGCAACAGGTAACTGAACCTGAGGTGCTGATCAGTAAAGATGATATTCGTGAAGCACGCCAGCAGGTGATGCAGCTGTATATGGCAGACAGTGTTGAAGAATATTTATTACAGTTAGTCATGGCGACGCGTAAGCCACAACTTTACAACGCTGAACTAGCTAATATTATTGCGTTTGGTGCAAGTCCACGTGCGACAATGGCCTTAGATCGCTGTGCCAGAGCGCATGCATGGTTGCAAGGCCGTGATTACGTTGGTCCAGATGATGTGCAGAGTATTGCGCATGACGTTTTGAGGCACCGTATTCTCCTGAGTTTTGAGGGCGAGGCCAGCGGCAAGACCAGTGATCAGGTGATTGATGCTTTATTAAGTTTGGTCGCTGTTCCCTGATAATGACTACTAAGACGAACAGTGGCGAAGGGCTTGTGTTTAGCTCGCTCAATACTTTGTTAGCACAGCAGCAGTCTGCCCGATTACTCCAACAGCCGAGTCGTTACCTTAAAGCAACGAAGCAGGCCGGAAATCATCAGGTCAGGCAGCTTGGGCGTGGAATGGAATTTGCTGAATCGCGCCCTTATAGCCCTGGTGATGATATTCGCAGTATGGACTGGAAAGTCACCGCGCGCACCGGTGAGCCACATACCAAAATATTTGAAGAGGAACGTGAGCGACCTGTGTTGCTATGGTGTGATCTTCGGCCTGGCATGTTCTTTGCCACCAGAGGCCAATTTAAATCTGTCGTGATGACTGAAGTCGCTAGCTTGCTGGCGTGGAAGGGATGGTTGGATGGAGACAGAATCGGTGGCGTGTTGCTAACGTCTGATAATGATCAGCAAGTGCGGCCAGCGCGTAGCAAGTCTAAGGTGCTGCAGCTCATGAAGCATCTCGCAGATGCTTCTAAAGATATGCCCGATTTTTCAGATAAAGGTGCAACCAGTCTTAGCGAAAGCTGGCGCCGCGTAAAACGTGTGCTCTCACCCGGCAGTCAGGTGATCCTGCTTAGCGACTTTCGGGGGATGGATCAGGATGCTGAACAACAACTCAGGCGTATAGCCCGACAATCAGTCGTTACTTTGATTTCAATTAGTGATCCTTTTGAGCATCAGCTGCCACCCAAGACCCAGTTAAAACTCAGTGATGGCTTGCGCTTCCTGCGTCTAAATACGGCTAAAAGTGGCCTCATCGATGATTATGCGAGAAATGACAAGAGTCAGTCGGAGCGTTTAAAGAAGCTTGCCCTGCAATGCCACGCACGCTTGATAGAGATTTCAACTGCCGATGACGAACAGCTTCGAATCGCAAAATTACGTGGGGTTGTGATATGAACCCACTAGATCAATTGCGTGATATTCACTTGCCTGACTCAGTACATTGGTGGCCACCGGCAATCGGTTGGTGGTTAGTAGCAGCTTTGTTGTTCCTCGTTATTATGTTCTTCGTGTGGCGTTTTAATCAAAGTAAAAAACAGCGGCAAATGATTCACCTTTCCATTCAATCTTTAGATAGCTTGGAATCCGATACTGAACTGGACGAACAAGAATGGCTTCAAGCCTTGTCCGCGCTGTTAAGGCGCATCGTAATTAATCTGCATGGACGTAATGCAACGGCAGGCCTAGTGGGCAAGCCATGGCTGGCATATTTAGATAAGCATAGTAGTAATAAAAATTTTAGTGAAGGTGAGGGCCAATTATTAGCGACTCAGCCTTATCAAGCAGCGGCTAACTATGACCGAAAAGCCCTGACAAAGCTGGTGCGGAACTGGATTCAGTCTCAAAATAAAAATTCAGACAATAAGCAATCGGGCTCTTCAGTTCCATCAAGGTCAAAGATCGGAGTAGAGCATGCTTGAGTGGCAATGGGCATGGGTGCTTTTGCTTTTACCACTACCAATTTTGGCATGGTGGTTGCTGAAACCTGCTAGCAAACAAGATAGTGTCGCGTTAAAAGTGCCGTTTCTTGAGGACTTACCCCAGACTAAAGATATACCTAACCCGCGAGACTGGCGATGGGTGGCCAGATTGAGCTTGATCGTTGCATGGTGCAGTCTACTTGCCGGATTGGCTCGTCCGGTAATGGTGGGGGAGTTAGTCCAATTGCCGGTAAGTGGGCGTAACCTCATGCTGGCTGTTGACTTGTCTTTAAGTATGCAAGAGCAAGATTATCAGCTTGGCAACCAAATGGTTGATAGATTGACTGCAACCAAATTTGTAGCCGGTGAGTTTATTGAGCGTCGGGTGGGTGATCGTATCGGGTTGATTTTGTTTGGGGATCAGGCTTACTTACAAGCACCTCTCACATTCGATCGTAAGACAGTCAGAAAACTGTTGGATGAGTCTGCTCTGGGATTAGCTGGGAGAAACACTGCCATTGGTGATGCCATCGGGTTGGCACTCAAACGTTTAAACGATCAGCCGGATGCTGAGCATATTTTAGTCCTTATGACCGACGGTGAGAACACTGCTGGCGTTGTCAGTGTTGACGATGCTGCACAAATGGCGGCAAAAAACGGACTGAAAATATACACGGTAGGAATTGGTGCTCAACGTCGTACCAATATTGATTTTTTTAGCCAGTCACGCTCATCACTTGATGAAGAAACTTTATTGAAAATCGCAGAAATGACGGGGGGGCGTTACTATCGCGCGACGGATACTGAAACCTTCCGCAAAATATACGCGCAGCTAGACGAACTCGAGCCGATAGAGCGCAAGCAACAGCAATGGCGTCCACGCACTGACTTGTTTTACTGGCCATTGTCTGCTGCACTATTATTTGGCTTGCTTGGTGTGCTCATTCGGGAGAGAAGTGAATGAGTACGTTGTCACAGTTCCATTTTCTTTACCCACTTTGGTTTTTACTAATTCCGCTGATCCTACTGGTCTGGTGGTGGCTATCAAGACGACGCTCACAAAATCAGGCTTGGCAGCATTTCATCGATGAGCGTCTAAAACCATTCGTCATTAGTGGTAAAGAAGCGGGGCAATCTCGCTGGTTAAGGCATTGTCTACTCTTGGTATCATTAGTTGCCATTATTGCGCTAGCTGGGCCAAGCTGGCAAAAGCGTCAGCTTCCAGCCTTTCAGACTCAACAAGGATTGGTGTTGGTGTTGGATTTGTCTCTGTCCATGTTGGCAACGGATGTGATGCCAAATCGAATTAATCGCGCTCGCTTCAAACTTTTAGATCTATTGAAAATTCGTCAAGAGGGTCAGACTGGTTTGGTTGTCTTTGCCGGTGATGCATTTGCGGTTTCTCCTCTAACGGACGACGTGGAAAATATCATTGAACAAGCTAAGAATCTTTCTCCAGGCATTATGCCGGCACAGGGTAGCTTTGTTTATCGTGGTATTGATGAGGCCGCTATGCTGCTGCAGCAAGCAGGCTACGCCACAGGCGATATATTAATCATTGCAGATGGGGTTAGTAATCTATCCCGAACTTTGCAAAGCGCAGAAGCGTCAGCTGGAGCCGGATACCGAGTGTCCGTCGCGGCTATAGGTACCGAGGAAGGTGCGCCAATACCCATGTCGCAGAATGCCTATTTCAGAGATAATCAAGGCCAGATGGTAATGGCCAGGCTTGATGCTGAGTCATTGAAAGAAATTGCAGACAAAGGTAAAGGTATATTTCAGGAATTAGTCCTTTCTGATGACGATATTGAGCGATTCCAGCAGTTCTTTCAGCAGGATAATT